>CAVKYA010000027.1:2030-17438 GCA_963660255.1 Bacteroidaceae bacterium
GAGACCCGGGATCATCGGCATTCTATGTTTCCCTTGAGGACAAGCTGATGCGTCTTTTCGGTTCCGAGAGGATCGCCGGAGTGGTTGACAAGCTCGGAATGGCCGACGACGAGGCTCTTGTGAGCGGAATGCTCTCAAAATCAATTGAGAATGCCCAACGCAAAGTCGAGGAGAACAACTTCGGAATCCGTAAGAGACTCCTTGAGTATGACGATGTGATGAACTACCAGCGTGAGGCCGTCTATGCCAGAAGACGCAACGCGCTTTCCGGTGAGAGGATAGAGATTGATGTCAGGAATATGATGATCGACTCAGCCTCCATCATCGCCGGCCGCGCCGAGGGAATGCCTTACGCTGATTTTGAGGAATATGTGATGGCACAGCTCTCAATCGACCTCGGTTTCGATGAGAAGTTCTACTCCAACGCCAAGGGCGACCAGTTGACGGACGCTCTCTGCAAGCAGATGCAGGCGGTTTACGAGCGCAGGATGAACACACTTGCCGAGAAGGTCTATCCATTCATAAAGATGATCTTCGAGAAGCAGGGGAATATGTACAAGAACATCGCGATTCCTATCTCTGACGGCCGCAAGATGCTGACCCTCAGCGTTGATCTTGAGAAAGCCTACAACACCGAGGGCAAGGAGATAGCCAAGGCTCTCAGCCGTTCCATCATCCTCTACCAGATTGATGAGCATTGGAAGCAGCATCTGCGTGATATGGACGATCTTCGTCAGAGCGTGCAGAATGCCGCTTACGAGCAGAAGGATCCGCTCGTTGTTTACAAGCTTGAGAGCTACAACCTCTTCGCCACGATGCTTGAGGAACTTAACAAAGATGTCCTCTCATTCCTCCTCAGGGCTTTCGTGCCTCTCCGTGAGGACAGCGAGGCTCGTCCGGCGCAGGCTCCGAGAAGCCAGGATATGAGCAATATGAGGACGCAGCGCAACGATCTCACCACCAACGGCGAGCAGAAGGCGAGGACTCCGATCCACGTGGACAAGAAGATCGGACGCAACGACCCTTGCCCTTGCGGCTCCGGCAAAAAGTACAAGAACTGCCACGGCGCGGGTCTGGTTTAATGAATATATCAACTGAATATAATAATAAAGGAATATGAGCGCGAATTATGGTTCCAATGATTCTGCAAGCGTGAACGACATCAGCAGAATCTCAGCCGGTTCGGTAATCAAGGGAGAGATCACTTCTCCTAATGACATAAGGATTGACGGTACGTTCGAAGGCCGCATCTTCTCCCAGGCGAAGGTCGTTGTCGGCGAGAAGGCTGTCATCAAGGGCGACATCATCTGCAACAACGCTGACTTCTGGGGAAAGATCAACGGTAACTTCTTTGTGAAAGATACCCTTTCCCTGAAGGACACCTGCGTTGTTGAGGGTGACCTTCACATCAGAAGACTTCAGGTTGAGCTGGACGCCAAGTTCAACGGCAACTGCAAGATGATCACCGAGGAGGAGTTCAACCAGCTCACCTCTGGCTCACGTCCCGGAATGTACGATGTCCAGGCTCCGGCCCCGAAGGAAGAGGAGGATTTCTCCGTCCCTTCCGGCAAGTCCCCGTTCTCCATCCCGGCCAACGACGAGATCCCTGAGGCTTAGTTCTCTTTCAAACAGGTGTGTCCAAAGGTACTGGAATAGATGATAACAATGTAAGGTTCAAGGAAATATACGATAAGTATTTCCACGAACTTTACTTGTATCTTCATTCGGTGACTGAAGACAGCCAGGAAATTGAGGATATCATTCAGGATGTCTTTCTGAAGCTTCTTCAGGGAGGCATTGATGTTTCATCCATCTCCAATGTCAGGGGGTACATTTATTTCTGTGCCCGAAACGCTTTGTACAACCGTTTAAGGGACAAGGCGAACAGAAGACGGATCATTTCGGAGGTTTTCACCGAGGTCTCTATGCAGTCGAACGATCCTGATGTGACAGACACGGAGGCCTTGATCAAATGCGCCAATGATGCTGTTGAGAGACTTCCGGAGAATTGTGGTGAGATTTTCCGTATGGTGAAGATGGAGCATAAGTCGTACAAGCAGACGGCGGAGGCAAAAGGGCTTTCCATCAAGACGATTGAATCGCAGATGGGCATAGCTCTCAGAAAGATCCGTGAATACGTGAAAAAAAATCTTAAATCTTTTTAAGGGTTTTCCGGAATCAAGTGTCTATATTGTGAAAACACTGATAACAGATATGGACAAAATCCCGTATGAACTGATAGCCAAGTATCTGAGCGGAGAGTGTCAGCCTGATGAGGAGCGGACGCTTGAACGATGGTTGGACGAAGGTTCGGAAAACAGAAAGATTTTTGAGGAACTGTCGCAGGAATGGTCGGCGGTGTCTTCATCCGAGAAGTATTCCTGGGTGAGGAATGATGTCTGGTCTAATTTGGAAGACCGGATATATTCATCAGGCCATCGCACCCGCAGAGTCGGCATATTCAGTCGTGTGGCAGGCATCGCGGCAGCTGTCGCGTTGGTTTCCGTCCTGGCGTTCGCTTTTGTCAAAGTGGACAGGACGGAAAAAATGTATGCCTCGCAGATGATAACGGTCAGGACTATGCCGGGGCAGAAATCCGAGGTCGAGCTTCCTGACGGCACCCGCATTTGGTTGAACTCTGAATCGGAGATAACCTACCCGGCCGATTATAATGTCAATAACAGGAATGTCTCCCTGACCCGTGGAGAGGCGTTCTTTGATGTGGCCAAATCCAAGACCAGCAAGTTCATTCTCAATGCAGGTGAGCTTGGAGTCAAGGTCTATGGAACCAGATTCAATGTCCGGAGATATGACGATGACCCCGATGTCGATGTTGCGTTGGAGGAGGGGCACATCGATGTGCTTTCTCCGGATGGAGGAAGATGGGCCGAGATGTTTCCGGGGCAGAAATTTACCTTGGAAAAAAACACGGGAGACAGATCCTTGGTGAAATGCGATGCCGGGATTGAGGGAATATGGCGTACGGGCGAGCTCGTTATAGACCAGGCTTCATTCGACAAGGTCTTGAAGTTGATGGAGCGCTGGTATGGGGTTCGGATAACCGTCTCCGGGGAATATGATGCCTCCAGGCAGTTCTGGATGACCATCAAAACAGAGTCTTTACGCGAGATGTTGGACAAACTGGACAGGCTGATCCCGTTCAGTTACGACATCAACGGTGAGAAAGTCACACTAAAACTTACGGATTAGAATTCATTTTTTACATAACCAATAACAGTATGAACAAGAGATTAATGTTTATCTTGAGTTCGTTGCTGTTCGGCCTTGTCACCATTGCCTCCCACGGGCAAGGGAAGGGGGTTGCAGTCTCACTTGAACTGAATAAGGCAAGTGTTGTGGATTGCATCAGAGCCATCGAGCAGCAAACGGACTACACTTTCATCTTCGACGATTCTGTCGTTTCCACCGGGGCTGTCACGTTCAGTTGCAGCAATATGCCGCTGGAGGATGTCCTGAGACGTATTTTCAATCCACGTGGGGTGGGATTCGAACTGACCGGAAAGCAGATTCTGCTGAAAAAGTCGGAAAGGAAAACAGCGCAGGTGACCCTTAAGACAATCTCCGGAGTAGTCAAGGATGAATCCGGACAACCTTTGCCGGGAGTCGCTGTGGTGGACTCTCGCACAAAGAATGGAGTTTCTTCCGATCTGGACGGGAAGTACAGCATTGAGGTACCGTACGGAGAGACGGAGCTGATGTTTATGTGTCTCGGTTTCGCTGATATGCGGGTCACTGTATCGGTTGACAGGCAGACTGTGGACGTTGTACTTGGTGACAATATGCAGTCGCTTGAGGAATCTGTGGTTGTCGGCTACACCCCTATGCGTAAAAGCGACTTCACCGGTTCCGTCGCGCAGATCAAGGCTGGGGAACTTTCGCTGACCTCACCGACTGTAGGACAGTCGATTGTCGGCAAGGTGGCTGGTGTGGAGGTCCATCAGACAAGCGGCGCTCCGGGACAGGGCGTGCAGATCCGTGTGCGTGGAGTCAACTCTCTGTCAGCCAGTTCTGAACCATTGTATGTTATCGATGGTTATCCGGCCTCAGAGGATGTTTACATCAATCCGAACGACATCGAGAGCATAGATGTCCTTAAGGATGCCGCGTCGGCTGCCATCTACGGTTCCAGAGGAGCCTCAGGTGTCGTCTTGATCACGACCAAGCGTGGCAAGGAGGGTGACAAGGCGAAGATCTCCTACGATTTCTCCTACGGAATCCAGCAACTTGACAGAAAGGTTAAACTTCTTGACGCTGACCAGTTCCGTGACTTGTACATAGCCGCCAGAAACAATTCGTATCGTCTGCGCGCCACCGCGGCCGGTGTGGAGTGGAGTCCGAATGACGACAACACCGTTAGAGCCGCGAAAGGATTCTCGCTCTCGGAAGTGGGCATCCATCCTATGTTCTTTGATTTCACGACCTTGACTCCGGTCAAACAGCAGTATAACACAGATTGGCAGGACGCTATATTCTCCAATGCGGGGATGATGAGGCACAATGTCTCCGCCACAGGTGGCACCAATAATGTCAAATATATGGCGAGCATCGGGTATATGAACCAGGATGGTATCATCTCTCCGTCGAACCACAAGAGAACCAACGCAAGGCTCAACCTGGACGTGAAGCTGACAAAGAGGCTTTCCGCCGAGTTCTCATATTCAATGTACGATGCCAAGAACAAGGTGGTACAGGCCGAGGGTCGAATGATCAATGACGGCATCATCCAGAGCGCATTGATGTATTTGCCTAATCTTCCGACCTATGACGAAAGCGGCGACTACGCCAGAAGCGCGATGATCAAGATGCGCGATGACTGGGGAATAAACTTTCCGGAGAACCCTTTGGTGATAGCCAATGAATTGGACATCAGCGAGAAGAGCTCAAGGCACAATCTCAATGTCAATTTCACATACGAAATTCTTAAGGATTTGAAGTTCTCTGCACGCCTCGGACAGCAGTGGTACAACTACCGCTATTTTTATTACCGTCCTATGAGCATCGGACGTGATGGGGCACCGGCCTACAGTTCGGCTCTTTCGGCCTACAATGTAGGAAGGACGACATCTGTGTATGACGTTGACAAACTCGGTGAGTTCACGTTGAACTACAAAAAAGATTTCGGAAAGAGCAGAATCAACGCCCTTGCCGGTTACACAATGCAGAAGAAGACCTATGACCGTGTCGGTGTCGAGGCAAAGGGATTCGCCAATGACCGGATCCACGAGGTCACGGCTCACGGAACGAACGCGTCCGACATATCTCTTTACAGTACGAGAAAGGCTGCGTGGTCGCTTCTGTCCTACTTCGCCCGTCTCAACTGGTCGTATGACGGAAGGTATGCTCTTACCGGAACAGTCAGGGCTGACGGATCGTCCCGTTTCGGTGTGGACAACCGGTACGGATTCTTCCCTTCGGTCTCGGCGGGATGGACATTGTCCAACGAGCCGTTCCTGAAGGACAAGCTTGAGGATGTCGCGTCGATCAGGCTGCGTGCCAGCTGGGGAAAGAGCGGCAACAACAACATCGGAAACTATTCCAGCATCGCGTCGATCTCCACTGGAGGCTACGCTTTCGGCAACACCGCGGTCTCCGCCACCGCCGAAGGGGCGTTCACTGACACCGCTCTCGGTTGGGAGACCACGACACAGACCAACATCGGTGTGGATCTCGGCTTCCTTGACAACAGGATAAATGTGATAGCGAACTATTATAACTCAATATCTTCGGACATTCTGTACAAGGCTCCTATCTCCGTGATCTCCGGATCAACATCCACGACAACCAATATGAGCGGAGCGAAGATCCGCAACCGTGGTTTTGATGTCCAACTGGACACCAGGATCCTGACCGGAAAGGTGAACTGGAACTTCAGCGCAAATGTCTCCGTGAACCGGAACAAGGTTGTGGATATGGGTGGTCTGGACGACATCATCTCGGTCACCGAGAGGTCGGTCGGCTCACACATCACCAAGAAAGGTTACCCTATCGGCTCGTTCTACGGCTATGAGGCCATCGGCATAATGTCAGAAGCAGACTACGCCAACGCATTGCTGGACAGGAAGGTGTATGTCGCCAACGGAAACAAGTTCCCGGAAGGGTACGTCCTCAAGGGACCGGCTGTGGGATCATATTCATTGGATAATCTTTCCTATGGCAACGTCATTTGGAAGGATCAGAACGGTGACGGTGTCATCAACACGGACGACAAGACCATCATCGGGGATGCCTATCCTGATTTCACAGGTGGTTTCTCCACGAACCTAAGTTGGAACGGGTTTGACCTGGCGGCCAGCTTCTCATATTCATACGGCGGGGAAGTGATTAACTTCCAGGATTATTACCTCTATAATATGGAGGGGTCCTCCAACCAGTACGCCATTGCGAAGGACCGCTATGTCTCCGATGCCGAGCCGGGAAGGAACAATGTTCCGATAGCGACCAGAATATCCACGACTAACGGTTCGTTGAAGCTCTCGTCTTACTATGTGGAGGACGCGTCGTATTTCAGGTGCACCAATGTCACTCTGGGATATTCATTGCCTTCGAAATGGACTGAAAAGATAAAGATCGCCTCCTGCCGGATCTATGTGAGCGGTGACAATCTTTTCACAATCACTCCTTACCGTGGCTACAATCCGGAGGTGTCCTATAAGAGCAGCAACCTTATGCCAGGATTCGACTGGGGATGCTATCCTCTGTCCAGAATCTGGTCCGCCGGACTTAATCTGACATTCTAAAAGATCTCATTATGAAAGCAAGAAATATATTGATAAGCGTCTTTGCGGCCGCGTCTTTGGTCTCCTGCGACTTTTTGGATGAGTTCGATCCGAACTCTGTCACAACGGGAAATTTCTACAAGACAGAGAGCGATATCCAAACCTCAGTCAACGGAATATACTCGGCTCTTACCCAAAGCTATTATTTTACTTACAATCACTACTTTACGGATGTGCGCGCCAATGCCACCATCGTCAAGGACGCTGGTGCGGTGAGCGGAGTCCCTTACCAGTTCTATAACTTCACGTTGACAGAGGAGAACTCTTACGTTTACAACCGTTACGCTCAGATGTATAAGACTGTCTCAAGGGCGAACAAGGTTCTCTCGCACATCGATGATGTCGTGTGGTCCTCGAAAGACAGCAGGGATGTCTGCGAGGCCGAGGCAAAGTTCCTCAGGGCGTTGACCTATTTCTACCTTGTGACTGAGTGGGGGGACGTTCCTCTTGTGATGAAGGATCTCACGACGACGGCCGAAGTCAAGGCCAACAATGTCAGGACACCTAAGGCGGATGTCTATAAGGCTATCGCAGAGGATCTTGAGGCTGTGGTGTCTGGGCCGATTATGGATTTCCCATCCGCGTCAGATTGTGGAAGAGCCAGCAAGGCGGCCGCTTATGCCCTCTTGGGAAAAGTGTTCCTTCAGCAGGCTTGTGATGAGGATTTCGCCGGCGAGAAAGACGGGTTGCTCAAGTCAGCGGAGACTTCCTTGAAGAAGGCGTGGGAACTCAGGAAATTCACAAACCTGACAGATGTGAAATATTCAGACATCTGGTCGCTCGGCACGCAGAAAGGCTGTCCGGAGAACATATTCCAGATCAACTGCATTCAAGGCAACGAGTCATTGAGTTCGTCCTGGAACTGGCTGTTTGGCCCGAACACCACCGGAGTCACATCGAAGAAACTTGGCAATATGCAGAATATCACTACTTCGGCGGTGTATGACTCGTTTGAGTCGGGAGATGTCCGCAAGGGATTC
The DNA here is from genome assembly GCA_963660255.1 of Bacteroidaceae bacterium. Classification (GTDB taxonomy): domain Bacteria; phylum Bacteroidota; class Bacteroidia; order Bacteroidales; family UBA932; genus Cryptobacteroides. The sequence continues at coordinate 9,808 of CAVKYA010000027.1, forward strand.
CTGCGCAAGTTCGAGACCGCTGGACAGACATATTATCATACTATGAAATATGTTGACCTTGATTGCGGTGCCGATGGGTATGGAGGCAATAATTGGGTTGTCTTGAGGTACGCTGATGTCGCGTTGATGCTTGCCGAGACTTACTATTGGCAGGGTAACGCCGACGAGGCAAAGACGTGGATGAATCTGGTCCGCGAGAGGGCTGGCCTTGCGGCGTGGTCTGGAACCGATCTCCGCCAAGGAATTTACGACGAGCGTCTTCACGAGTTTATGCAGGAGGGGCTCAGGTGGCAGGATGTTCTCAGGATGTATTCCAGAGAGGAGATGATCGCCCACTACAACGCCATCAACAGCAATTTCGGCCTTAAGGATCTGCTGCTTCCTATTCCTTACAATGAGAGGATCCTGAATCCGGACGGACTTTATCAGAACCCGGGTTATGGCAACTAATCTGAAATATCTCATCCCGGCGTTGGCCGTTGTCATCGCCGGGTGTTCGGGGACCTCAGACGAACCGGAGCCAACTGTGACAGAAGGCTATGAGATAGCCTGGACACCCGAATCCCCACTGAAAGGGGAGACTGTGACCTTCTCTGTCCCGGAGGCTGAGAACGATGTCAGGTCGATTCTATGGACATTCGGCGACAATGGTACGAAGAGTGCCGATGGAGCCTCTTCCGTCACCCACGTCTATGAATATGCAGGGACCTACAATGTGCAGGCGTATCTGACATTGAAAGCCGGTGGAATGAAGGAACTTACGGCTAAGGTGGCGGTTTCCGACACTGATGCCACGATGATCCTCAGCAATATCTTTCCAGCCAGAATGGAAACGGTGACATTTGGAGTGACATCCGTGCCTGGAATCCAGTCTGTATCCTGGGATTTCGGGGACGGGCAAACGGAAAAGAATTCGATGTCTCCGGTTCACCAGTACACAAAGGACGGCAAGTATGAAGTCAACGCCGAGGTCTCATTGTCAGGAGGCAAGACCATAAGACTTTCTCAGTCGGTTTCAGTGGAAGGGGAGAGCCTCAGCTGGGCCTGCCGGAATTTCACAAAGGGAAAAGTCTGGATTATGGCCCACCGAGGCAATGTTGATGCCGGCTATGAATATGCTCCCAATTCTCTTGCCGGTTTCCGGAAATGCGTGGAGTCTGGTTGTGCTGATTTCATAGAGACGGACGCTCAGATCACCAAGGACGGTGTCGTCATCTGTCTGCACGACAACTATCTGAGTCGTTTCACGGACTACAGTTCGTATGCCTCGGACAGAGGCTATGTCTCCCAGTTCACGTATGAAGAGATCAAGAAGTACCGCATCAAGACAACTGACGGAAAGGTCTCTGACCAGATTGTGCCGACATTGAAGGACGTTCTGACGGAGTTCAGGGGCAAGGTCTGGTTCGATCTGGACAAGTGCTCAGACACAGACAAGGACATTGAGATGATCTCCAGGATCTATGATGTCGTTAAGGAGTGCGGATGTCTTGACAGGGTTCAGTTCTATGTCGGCAATTCGGGAACTTCCAACGCGAAGTGGCTGACGGAACAGCCGCAGCCGGCTATCATCTCTCCACACGCCAACAGCAGTAAGCAGTTGACCACGATGACACCTTTCCAGCCGTTCTATTTCGTCCAGATCTCCACGGCCACATTGCAGAATGATCTCTCTTGGCTCAGGACGGCTGGGGCCGCCGGGCTGACGGTCACCAACATCCTGGATGACAATGGACAGGCTTTCAAGGATGGAAACACGGCGTTGGTGGATAAGTTTGTGGGAGCCGGGTTGGATATGGTGCAGTGCGACTATCCGGTTGAGATGGACAAGCATCTGAGATCTATTGGAAAACGTTAATGATAAGACAATGAAAACATTTAGATATTTGACAGCGATGCTGCTTTGCGCGGCAGCTGTGGCCTGTTCCGAGAAAGAGGAAAACGAGCCGGTCTATTCATCCGAACTGACCCCTTCATTCTCGTATGATGTCGATGAAGACATCGTGGCGGGCGAGACATACATCAATTTCGAAAACACCACAGAAGTCAAGGGAACGGATGTGGCGAGATATTTCTGGCATTTCGGATTCTCCGGGGAAGGAAACTGGTCCGAGGATGCCAATCCTGATCCAGTCCTGTACAAGACTCCGGGAGAGTACACGGTCAAACTGACAGTCTGGGGAACGGACGGCAACAAGGCCACGGCCGAGAATGTCGTCAAGGTTCTTGCGGCCAATGTCCCTCCTGTCGCTGCTTTCACATATTCACCGCTTTCCGTAAAGGCGGGAGATTCGGTGACATTTAATGACGAGTCTAAGGATGAGGACGGTGAGGTGATCTCACGGAAATGGCTCTTCCCTGACGGAACGACCGCGGAAGGTGCGCAGGCATCATTCACATTCGCGTCCGCTGGAATATTCAATGTCACTCTGACTGTCACTGATGACAGGGGAGCGGAAGCCTCTTTGACAAAGGCTTTGTTCGTCCGTGGCGCGGATGTCAATGACTTTACGGTGAATTGGTCTGTTCCAGTGGCTTCCGGATCGGCCAACTGCCCTGCGTCAGTCGTGGCCGTGAGCGGGATGGGGAATATCTTCTTCGCCTCAGGAGACGGCAAGATACTGGCTCTGGACGTGCTCGGAAACAAGGTTTGGGAATATGATGCCGAAGCCAACGATGGCATCTATGTGGAAGGCTATGTGGCATACCCATCCGTTGATGCTGACGGGAAAGTCTATTGGGCGGCCAATGGTGTCGGTGGTCCGGCGACTTCCAAGTCCGTGATGTATTGCTTTGACGGCACAGACGGGACGACTCCGCTTTGGAAAAACACGACGGCATACGCCCAAGGTGCCAGGCTTTCGTTTATGACCCCTGCGATCACACCGAACTTTGTCGCGGTAGGTAACCGAGGCACATCGGGAAGCCTTAAGGCCTTTGACAAGAGCACAGGCAAGGTTCTCGCTACAGTGACCCCGGCCAAAGGAGGAGTCAACTCAGCTGTGGCGTTGCTGAAGAACAACACCGCCGTTATGTCCTTGAGCGGCAACTATGGCTATGGCCTTATGGTCTCCGACCCAGATTTCACTTGGTCCGCCGTGCCTTACGACGCATCGTTGACTCCGGGTAATATTCTGGTGTCCAACCAAAACCAGATCTGCGTTGACGCGGACGGCTGTGTGTATGTCGTCGGAACCGCGAACACCGGAACTTGGAACATCGCTTGCTTTGACTGTTCCGCCGTTGATCCGAAAACAGTGAAGACGGCGAAATGGACGCAGACTCTCGACGCTGGTTTCAACAGGACAGGTGCGTCGTTGAGCGCTGACGGACAGACATTGTATGTGATCACGGACAAGGCGGCTCCGTACAACCTCTACGCCTTGAATGCCGCTAACGGCTCCGTAAGGTGGTCATATTCATTGGAATCGCAGAGCCAGAGTGTGCCTGCGGTGGACAATCTCGGCCAGATTCATTTCTGCACCAAGGACGGTGTCTATCACGTCTTGAAGGATGGCGGTACAGCGGCATCTGTCGTGTATGAGAAGAAGGTAGCTGACAGCATCGACGGCTCACCGACAATCTCGTCTGTTGACGGAGCGTCTTACTTTGTCGGTAAGGATGCCGCTGCGGATGCCCTCAAGGTCTATTCCATCTCATTCCCTGGAGTCTCCGGGCCGGCCGAGTCAGCGTGGGCTCAGTACGGACAGAATCCTGGACATATCAACTATCAGAAATAAATGGTTATGAACAAGATAACATCATTATTAGCGCTTTCGCTGGCCTGCCTGTCTTTTGCGGCGTGCCAAGACGATTTTCCTACAATCCTGAACACTGAATATGCCAAGTCAGATGATGACACTCCGGATCCGGGCGACGAACCCGGCAAGGAAGGGGAGGATCTGGTGATCGGTTCGTACAACCTATGGATCTCCACAAAAGGAGTCTCTGAATATTCTTGGACCTCCAGACGTGATGTTCTGGCCAAGTCCATTGTGGACAACGGTTTTGACATATTCGGATTTCAGGAGGCTGATGCCACGATCCAGAGCGAGCTGCCGGTTCTTGTCGAGAAGAATGGCGGCAAGTACGAGTGGTGGTTTGTCGGCAGGGACAGTCAGGATGCCAGAGGTGGCGAGGCTGTCGGACTGGCTTGGAATCCGGATCGTTTTGAGCTGACAGATAAACATTATTTTTGGCTGTCAGAGACACCTGATGTGGTGAGCTATGGTTGGGACGAGAAAGCCTACCATAGGGTAGCTGCCTGCGCCGTTGTCAAGGACAAGATTTACAACAAGTCGTTCTTGATGATGGTGACTCACGCACCTCTGGCTTCGGATGCCAGAGCGAAGGCCGCCGCGCTTATTGTGGAGAGGGCGAAGATGTATAATCCGAAGGGAATGCCGTCCGTCCTTGTCGGGGATATGAACGCATATCCTTCCGACCCCGCCTCGCAGGTTTTCCGCTCCTACTGGTCTGATTCCAGGTCGGTTGCCCCTTCGGACAAGGTTTTCGGTCCTCTGGGTACGTTCCAGAGCCATAACACTTCCGTTGATCTTTCCCAGGAGACCAGACGGATTGACTACATCTATGTGAACGGTGAGATTGACATCAAATCGTACAAGGTAGATGCTTCCCTTTACGGGAGCATCTATCCGTCGGACCACTGTCCTGTGAAGGTGACGGTCACAGTCACGTATGTTCCTGACGAGGTGGAAGGAAAGGGAACCGCGGAAGAACCGTATCTTATAAACAGTGTCTCGGACTGGAATGAGATCTCGGCTTCTATGGACCCGGCGGAGGAGTCTCCTGAGTTCTCCAGAACGGCTTATTACAAGATTCTCAATGATATTGACTTTTCTGAGAAACCGTTCTCCACGTGGAAACAGTTTGATGGTGTGCTTGACGGAGGAGATCATAAACTGTCAGGCATAACCGCCGAAAATGAGACGGATGACTATTCTTTCGGTTTGATCGGAGTCAATGCCGGAACGATAAGGAATATGTCGGTAGAGGCTTCATTCATATCCTCGTTCAAGAACCTCGGTGGAATCGCCGGAACCAACAACGGATTGATTGACGGAGCTTTCTATAAGGGAACCTTGACCGGTAAGGGTGGCGCATCCTGCATCGGCGGCATCTCCGGGATGAATACCGGAGTCATTGTGAACTCAGCGAATCTCGGTGGAAGGATTCTTGCCGCGGATGCCACAAAGTCAGAGAACTGTGGTGGCATTGCCGGGGCTGTGGCCCAGGGACACTATGTCATCAACTGTTACAGCTGGATCGAGCGCATCGAGTCGAGCAACAACAATATCGGTGGTGTTGTCGGATTTGTCGGAAGCAACAGTTTCGTTGTGAACTGCTATTCCACTATCGATAGCATCAAGTCCAATGGAACATATTGCAGTGCCGTAGGTTACAGCAAGATAGGCAACATCCGCAACGTCTATGGAAACACCGTCTGCAATGCCTCCAAGGCTGGCGTGGTCGTGGCCAACGACAAGAAGGCCGGAACCGTCTGGAAGGTGACAACCGGAAGCCTGCTCACTTTGGAGCAGATGAAGGAAGGCCCTGTGGCTGTCGCCTCGACCGGAGAGACCGCCTCCAATTTCGCCGAGGCTCTCAGCAAAGGCGCGGAGGAGTTCTCTTCGATGTCAACGGATGTCCTTCCGACCAAGCCAGATGTGACCCTGCGTCTGTGGGAAATCTCAGCATCTTACCCTGTCTTCAAGTAAAGACTTTCAAAACATATCTACATAAGTGGGGATGACCGCGTTTTTCTGACCGGTCATCCTGCTTGTTTTTGACTTATTTCAAGTGATAACGTTTTGTATTCTGAACAAAATTATGTAGATTTGTTCGTAATGATAAACATTATGAAATGAAAAGAGAGCTTCTTCCATATCAAAGACGTCTTCTCCAAACAGTTGGAGAGCAGATAAGATATGCCAGACTGAGACGAGATTTGACCACGGTGCAGATAGCGGAGAGAGCAGGCATCGGCAGGACTACTTTGGTGAAAATCGAGAAAGGGGATGAGGGGGTGGCCTTGGGGCAGTATTTCAGGGTTTTGATTGCCCTTGGACTCGGGAATGATATAACCTTGCTTGCAAAGGATGATGAACTTGGCCGCAAACTTCAGGACGCAAAGTTGGAAGTAAGGGAAAGAGCTTCAAAGAAATAGGAGATGGTGAAGAATAGGGACATATACGTCTATTATGATGGAGAACAGGTTGAATCACCTGTTCTTATGGGGGTATTGACAAGCACGCATCTACGGAGCAAGGAGATATTCTCATTCGAGTTCAATGACGCTTGGTTGTCTGATAGGCGTTTTAGAAGTTTTGATCCTGATCTTCAATTATTCCGAGGGAGGCAATATGCGCCGCAAGGCAAGGATAACTTCGGCATATTTTTGGATTCCACTCCTGACCGTTGGGGACGTGTACTCCTTGAACGCAGGGAGGCGGAGGTGGCAAGAATGGAAAAACGTCAAGTCAGAAATCTATATGAGTCGGATTATCTTCTTGGTGTGTATGATGGCAGCAGAATGGGGGCCTTAAGGTTTAAGCAGGAACCTGATGGCCCCTTTCTGGATAATGATTCGGCAATGGCGACTCCTCCGTGGACTTCATTGAGAGAGTTGGAGGAAGCTTCCATAAATCTGGAGGAGTGTCCGGAGTCAGGGCAGAGCAAGTGGCTGAAGATGTTGGTCGCTCCGGGAAGTTCGTTGGGAGGCGCGCGGCCGAAAGCGAATGTTCTTGATAAAAACAATAACCTATGGATTGCCAAATTTCCCAGCAGAAAAGACAGGCGTGATGTAGGGGCTTGGGAGGCAGTCTGTACGGAACTCGCTAAAAGATCAGGAATAACGGTGAGTGATTTCAGACTTGGGAGATATAGTGACGAGTATCACACTTTCCTTACCAAAAGGTTCGATAGGACAGATGCTGGCAAGCGTCGGCAGTTCACATCAGCTATGACTTTGCTGGGATACAGCGATGGAGAAAGATCGGTAGGAGCGAGTTATCTTGAGATTGCGGAATGGATTGAAAGGAATTGTATGAATGTCAATGAGAATCTGCAGGAACTTTTTCGAAGAATAGCTTTCAATGTAGCGATCTCAAACTGCGATGATCATCTTCGCAATCACGGATTCATATATTCTCCCAAAGGGTGGAACTTGTCACCTGCGTATGACTTGACGCCAGATCCTGCAGGTTATGGACTTAAATTGAATATAAACGAAACCGATAATTCATTGGATTTTGATCTGGTTCTGTCGATAGCTCCATATCTGGGTATAAGAAATGAAACAGCGAATCAAATCATCGAACAGATAAAATCTGTAGTCTCATCTTGGAAAGCTGTAGCGACACGATTTGGAATTCCACGTTTGGAGCAGGATGCTATGGCACGGGCTTTCTTCCCGTAGGAATTCTACTTCGCTCTCGCAAGCATAATGATTGGGTCGGATTCGGCTGTGATTCCCTCTACACCGATGGATGACAAGTAGGAGTATGCTTTCTGGCGGGCTTCATCGGTGATGTCCCTATAATATGTATAGTTAATGGTCGAAGGATCAAGGACATCGATCAGCCAGCCTTCACTCTGCCATCTCGGACTGA
>CAVKYA010000028.1:0-16206 GCA_963660255.1 Bacteroidaceae bacterium
GAATATGTCCGCACGACATTGGTGTCTGGAGTCGTGGATATGAACTATGATGACCGGAACCATCATCGTAAGTCGTTGAGGCTTATGCCTTCGCAACAGGCGGTCTATAACACGAAGACCGGGGTTATGCACCTGAGGGAGGAGAATGTGCTTTGCAACACTTCCTGGCGTGACGGCAAGATTGTCCTTGACAACACCTCGCTTGAGGATGCCCTGAGGATGATCGGAAACAAGTACAATGTCAGTTTCATAATAAAGAACGATAACCACAAGCATTACAAGTTCACGGGCACATTCTCTAACCAGAACCTGGATGTGATCCTGCGTTATTTCAACATTTCTTCGAATATCCGCTTCAGGCAGATTGATGAGCGTCAGACCGGTCGCGACGGCTCTGCGGGCAGAAGTGTCTATGAAGTGATATAATCCACATTGTCAAATTAGTAACAAGCAAAACGATAGTCTATGATGAAAAAATAATAAACCGTTTAATACGACATACGGGAAAACTCCAAGAGCCTTCCCGTGACCATTAAGAAAACGTATGGCAATCTCCCAATCCCATACAGAATTCACAATATTTTCAAATTTATGAAAAAAAATAACCACAAGGAAATTTTTCTGTGGGGAGGACAGGTTATGGCGAAAGCTATGGCATTGTGTCTGGCGTTTACGCTTTTGTCTCTCCCTATGTACGCCCAGGAGCGGAAAAACATCACCTTCAAGGTGGAAAACGCTCCTATCTCATCTGTGATCAAGCAGATTGAGCGGCAGAGCGGCTACACCTTCTTCTACAACAATGATGTCAATGTGAGCTCGAATGTCTCTGTCTCGGTCCAGAACAGCGATCTTCGGACAGCATTGAACCAACTCTTCAAAGGGACAGACATCACTTGGTCCATTGATGAGAAGCACGTGATCCTTTCCAAGGGCGCCAAACTTACCAAAACATCGGCTCCGGCCAACCAGAAACTTGCCGGAACCATCGTTGACGGGGCTGGTGTCCCTGTCGCCGGCGCTGCGGTCGTCGTCGCCGGGAACGCGTCACAGTATGCGATTTCAGACATTGACGGCAAGTTCTCCCTTCCTTGGAGTGATCAGATCGCCGATGCCACAATTGAGGTCTCTTTGCTCGGTTACGTTTCCCAGTCGGTGGCGGTCAATGGCCGTACCGTGCTTGAGATCGTGCTTCAGGAAGACACCCAGCTTCTGGAGACATCGGTGGTCACCGCTCTCGGCATCAAGAAATCCGAGCGTTCCGTGACCTACAATGTGCAGGCCCTTGACGAGAGCGTCTTCAAGACAAGGGACGCGAACCTTGTGAACAGCATCCAGGGCAAACTGGCCGGTGTTCAGGTTAACATCACCGGTGCGGGGCCGGGTGCCGAGACTAAGATCGTTATGCGTGGCTCCAAATCCCTTTCCAACTCCAACAACGCCCTTTACACCCTCGATGGAATTCCTCTTCCGACGTTGTCTATGACCAAACCGGGAGACAGCTATTCCATCTACAGCGGAAGCGCGATCTCCGGTGACGGTATCGCCAACTTCAACTCCGATGACATCAGCGGTATGACAGCCCTTGTTGGACCTTCGGCCGCCGCTCTTTACGGCTACAAGGCCCAGAACGGTATCCTTATGCTTACCACCAGGACAGCCGAGGAGGGAGTGCACGTATCCTACAGCACGAACACCACGTTCTCCTCTCCGGTGATGCTTCCTGAGCTTCAGAGTTCATACGGCGCCAAGGAAGGTACATACGCCTCTTGGGGCAACCCTCTTCTGTCACCTCAGACTTGGTCAGCCAGGGATTTCTTCCAGACAGGGTACAACACCCAGCATACAGTCAGCCTTGGCATCGGCCGAGAGGACAGCCACACTTACGTCTCCGCAGGCATAAATGACGCTCGTGGTGTGATACCGAACAATGAATACAGACGCTACAATGTGACCGCCAACCATTCGGAGGATTTCCTGGACAACAAGATGCACCTCAGTCTCCTTACGATGTATATGAACGTGAAGGAGCAGAACCTGCTTTCCGGCGGACAGTACTACAACCCGCTGATTCCGGTCTATCTGATGTCCCCGAGCGATGACCTTGACAAATATTCCGTTTATGAGCGTTACGACGCGTCCAGAAACTTCCCGATCCAGTATTGGGATTGGGGCAGCCAGGATCTCCAGATGCAGAACCCGTTCTGGATCGTGAACAGGAATATGTTCAACAACACCAAGAACCGTTACATCGTCGGCGGTTCCCTCAAGTATGACATCACTGATTGGATGGACATCTCCGCCCGCGCCAGGATGGACTACAACAATACCCTCGCCGAGCAGAAGAACTACGCTTCCACGTCCGGACTTTTCGCCGGAAACAAGGGTCGCTATTTCCACAATCAGGCGACCACGCTCCAGACCTACGCTGACGTGCTCTTGAATATTCATAAGACATTCGGGGACAACCTTGTCCAGCTCAACGCCAACATCGGCGCGTCCGTGGAGGACTACAATTACCGCCAGACTTATATGGCCGGTGACCTCCTCGGAGTCCCGAACCTGTTCACGTTCAATAATATGAACACAGACAAGGGTTTCTACAAGAACACGTACAGGGATCAGGTTCAGTCCGCTTTCGCCACCGCGCAGATCGGTTACAGGAATATGGTGTTCCTCGACGCCACCTTCAGGACTGACTGGAACTCGCAGATGGTGAACACGTCATCCCTTCCGCTGGCCTATCCATCGGTCGGTCTTTCAGCCATCCTCACGGACATATTCAATGTCAAGTCTGGCTGGCTCACCTACGCAAAGGTACGTGGCTCTTACGCTGAGGTTGGAAACCCTATTATGCGCTTCCTCTCCTGTCCTACCTATCCGGTGACGGCTGGATCTCCGGCCGAGAACACCTATGCCGTCTCTGACGATTTCAACGCTGAGCGTACCCAGGCCTTTGAGGTGGGAGCGGATCTGAGACTTTGGAACGGTAAGGTCAACGCCAATGTGACATATTACCACTCAAAGACTTACAATCAGGTGTTCACCCCTGAGGTGCCTTCCTCATTCAGGTACAGCACCATCTATGTGAACTCCGGACGCATCGACAACAAGGGTATCGAGGTCTCACTCTCCTTGAACCAGAATCTCGGTCCTGTGGAGTGGACTTCCGGGATCATATATTCAAGGAACAGGAACAAGATTGTGGAGATGCTTGACGCCACGTTCAACGGGACACGGTTCCAGAGCAACCAGCTTTCGGTCGGCGGACTTACCGGTGTGCAGATGTGGCTCATCAAGGGGCACAGCATCGGAGACATCTACGTGCGTGGCCTGAAGACTGATGAGCACGGCTACATCTGGGTTTCCCCGACATCTTCAACCGTGGTTCCAGCTGATGTCTCCGGCGGCCTGTCCTCAATGATCTACGCCGGAAACGTGAATCCGAGCTGGACAGGTTCCTGGAGGAACGATTTCAGCTGGAAAGGATTAAATCTCGGTGTCCTCATCACAGCCAGGGTCGGCGGTGTAGGGGTTTCGTTGACAGAGGCCACTCTCGACTCTTTCGGTATGTCGCAGAGAACGGCTGACGCAAGGGACAACGGAGGCGCTCTTGTGAACGGACAGCGAATCCCGGCCGAATCTTATTACAAGACAATCGGCGGAACCGGCTCCAGCGCTCTCGGCGCATACTACACCTACTCGATGACAAATATCAGACTCGGAGAGGTCACATTGGGTTATGATATTCCTGTCAGCAAATGGCAGAATGTCCTGAAAGGCCTGAATGTCGCCTTTGTCGGAAAGAACCTCGCTATGCTTTACTGCAAGGCTCCGTTCGATCCTGAGGTGGCATCCGGTACAGGTAACTACTCAAACGGCATAGATTATTTCACGATGCCGGCTACCCGTAACCTTGGATTTTCAGTGAAAGTTACCTTCTAAACTTAGATTCGTATTATGAAGAGATTTAGATATATATTGATGATGGCCGCCACGGCCGCGGCGATGTCCTGTACGGACGGTTTCCTCGACAGGAACACAAATCCGGAGGAGGCCACCGACGAGATGCTCGGCTGGGACAACCTGAGGGTAGGATCGGCTTTCGCCCAGATGACCAGAAACATTATCCCGACCTACCAACTCATTGGAGACGAGGAATATGGCAGTGCTAACTTCCAGGTGGTCCAGGATCTCACCGGGAACCTTTTCGCGAACTATATCGGAGTCGTGAACTCTGGATTCACGGCCAACAATGTCTATAACATCACGTCCAAGGCTTGGTACGAGGCGATGTTCAAGGATGCTTATGTGCGCGCCACCGGCTCTTGGGAGACCTTGGATCTGCATCGTGAGGAGGCGCCTGAGGCAGCCGCTCTCGGGGACATCCTTAAGGTAGCTGTGCTTCACAGGGTGACGGACACCTACGGCCCGATTCCTTACAGCGAGATCGGCTCCGGCAATGTGACCCTCAAGTACGACTCGCAAAAGGACATCTACACTGGGTTCTTCAACGAGCTTGACGCGGCGATAACAACTTTGACCTCGTTCTGGCAGGCGCAGCCTGACACCAAGCTTCTCGCTGACTACGACAACATATTTAGTGGCAATGTCGGTTCTTGGCTTAAGTTCGCAAACACTCTCCGTCTGCGTCTTGCGATGCGTGTGGTTTACGCTGACCAGACTCTGGCTATGGCTCAGGCTGACGCCGCGCTTGCCAATCCGGCCGGCCTTATGGCAGCCGCTAATGACATCGCCCGTTACAACAAACCGTCGTCAGGCGCTTGGGAGAATCCTCTCTATGTCATCCAGTACAGCTTCAATGACGACCGTGTCGGAGCGACGATCGAGACATATATGAACGGTTTCGAGGATCCTCGCCGCCCGAAGTATTTCGTGGCTGGTTCCGACGGAGGCTACCACGGAGTCCGCAACGGAATCAATGTGACCGCTGACTATAATCAGTCTTCACTTCTCTCGACGATGAACTGCACGAACAATGACGCTACCCTTATTATGAATCCTGCGGAGGCCTGGTTCCTTCAGGCGGAGTACTGGCTCAGAAAGGGTGACAAGGCCAAGGCGCGGGAATGCTATGAGGAAGGTGTGCGTGTCTCATTCAATGTCTGGGGTGTGTCCGGAGCTGATGATTATCTTGCGGACACCGAGCATCAGCCAGGCTCTTTCGAGGATGTAGTGAACGGAGGAAACTCCTACAGCAGCCAGTTGTCCACCATCACACCGGCCTGGAACGCTTCCGGCAGCTTTGAGAACAACCTTGAGCAGATCATCACCCAGAAATACATAGCTGTGTTCCCGGAGGGACAGGAGGCTTGGTCCGAGTTCAGAAGAACCGGCTATCCTCACATCATTCCGGTAGTGAACAACAACAGTGGCGGAAAGATCAGCACCACACGTCAGATCAGGCGCTTGAACTATCCATCCACCGAGTACCGCACCAACGCTGACAACGTCAACGCGGCCATCATCACGATGAACAACGAGTCTTCGCTCGGAACAGGTGACAACGGTGGAACCAGAGTATGGTGGGACAAGAATACAAGATTCTAATAATCAATAATATCGAAATATATGAATAAATCAGCGATAATTCTGGTTTCAGCTCTGGCGGCAGGCGCTGTGATGTCCTGCACAGAACCGGAGGCACTGAATATCCAGCCTGAATATAAATACACGGACGCTTATTATGAGGCGTTGCGCGCCTATAAGAAAAGCGATCATTCGATCTGCTATCTTTGGTTCGCGGACTATGGCGTGCCTTCTTCTTTGGCCTATCGTTTCGCAGGTATTCCGGACAGCGTGGACGTGGTCTCTCTCTGGGGAGGCATTCCTAAGGAGGGTACGCTTGACAGAAAAGAGATGTATGAGATGAGGGAGAAGAAGGGCACCAAGATCGTGGGAGTCAAGATCATCCGTCTTGCGCACACTACTTACCTTCCTTCCTGGGCTCTTGAGATCCAAGTCCCTTCATATATGAACGGCTATGGAGACTACAAGGGCTATACTGACACCTACAAGGAAAAATACGATGAGCGCATAGCCGCCGGAGACAGTGAGACCGTGGCCGCCGCGGCAGCCGAATCATCAGCCCGTATGGCCGGAACCCTTGCCCTCAGGGCTGATATGGCCGCCAATCCGTCAAGAACCCTCAAGGAAGGCTCCACCGAGGAGAATCCGGAGTGGGAGTATCCTGAGTGGTGCGTGTATGCCGCCGGATCCATCATCAAAGAGATCCAGGATAATGATCTTGATGGCTATGACCTTGACTATGAACCGGAAGGCGATGCCCTCAGCGGCGCTTGTATGAACACATTCATCTACTATCTGGCTCAGTACATCGGGCCGATGTCTCCAAACCCGGAGACGATCCTTGCTGTTGACGGAAACGCTCCGAGCACGGCGATGGCACCGTACTGCACCTACCACATTTCGCAGAGCTACGGCGGTACCTTGAGCGAAAGCAGTTTCAACAGGAACGGCTGGAAAAATTCCCAGCTCATATTCACAGAGAACATCGGAGACTACTGGAAGACAGGCGGGAATATGGAGCAGCAGGCCGCGTTCCAGCCATCGACCGGCGGACGCAAAGGCGGTTTCGGAGCCTTTCACGGCCAGCGTGACTACAACACCTCTGATTCCGGAGCTGACAAGGACACCCCTTACGGCCACCTTCGCCGCGCTATCCAGCTTCAGAATCCTGCCGTAACCAAATAATCAGGAGGTCATTGAATATGAAAAATATATTTGAATATACAATAGTCGCCGCGATGTCGGTTCTCGCCCTTGCTTCCTGCGAGGAGATGGAGAATTACCAGACGACCATCGACGCGGCTCCAAAACTTGCTTTTGTCAACCCGAAAGGCGGCGACACATTCTCTACATTGATAGTTCATCGTCCGACTGGTTCCACAGGCTCGTTCCATACTGAGTTTCAGGCCAATTGCAATTCCAGCGTGCATCCCGAGGCTTCGGTGACGGTGGCTTACGATGAAAGCCTTGTCTCCTCCTATAATGAGGAGCACGGAACCAGCTATGTCCCTCTTCCTGAGGAATATCTGAAACTCACCAATGCTTCGGTCATCATCCCGGCCGACACAACGGCCTCACGTGACACTGTGAAGATAGACCTTGACACGGAAAAGGATCTCTCCAAACTTACCGAACGGACATATCTCGCTCCTTTCAGGCTTGTCACGGACGGTCTTCAAGCCAGTGAGCAGAAGGGTAATCTCTGGTTCATTGTGAACACCGAGACAAACATCATCCGCCCTATCACCAAGGCAGGCGACTTGGTCGGATTCCCTGCCAGCGGCACAAGCGAATGGACCGCTGACTGCGGTGACTATGCCAACCTCTTTGACGGGAACGCCGGAACAAGCGCGGCATTCGAGTCCGAGAATGTCGTGACGATAGATATGAAGAAAGAGATTATGGTGACAGGTCTCAAGCTGGACACCTATTCCATCGGCTCGATGTCCATCGAGTACAGTGTCGATGGGCTTGAGTGGTTTCAGGCGGGAACCCCGGCGGATGGCGAGTTTGTCTCCGGCGGCTCAAACTGGAGCTCCGGTGAATGGTGCGCCGCGGTCTATGACTATTTTTCCGCCCGCTATCTCCGTCTTACATTCTCGATGTCAGGTTACAATAAGGAGATCAATGAGATCGAGGTCTATATGATTGAGAGCACGGATCCTACCCTTTACACCCAGACTGGTGCGGACAATGTCGTCACCGGCAAGATCGTTCATAAGAAAGGCAAGGGGTCGTCGTCAACATTCTCATCAGCGTTCAAGGTTTACACGACCATCTCTTCCGAGAACGGCTACAGCGCCACCGCTGTTGTTGACAACAGTCTGATCTCAGCCTACAACACCAAGCACGGCACATCCTATGCCTCCATCCCTTCCGAGAACATCGATCTCCAGAACACTGCGATCAACATCGCGGCTGGAGACAACGCCGCGGCGGATGACGTGAGAATAGCCCTCAAGGGAGACCTTGGCGGACTCACGGATGAGAACGGCTACCTTGTTCCTGTCAGAATCTCGGCTTCCGGAGTGAAGGTCAGCGAGACGCGTGGAGTTGTTTATGCGGTGATTAAGTCAGAGACAAATGTCATCCGCGCGATCAACTCGGAGTCCGAGATCGTTGGATTCCAGGCTGGCGGACGCTCATCCTGGTCGGCTGACTGCGGTGACGGAGCGAACCTGTTCGACGGCAACAACAATTCGGCAGTCTATCTCAGCCAGACCGGCAACACCGTCACAATGAACATCGGAGGCAAGCATCTTGTGACAGGATTGTACTTCTATACCTACAAGCTCGCGAACCTGAATGTCGAGTACAGTGCGGATGGAAGCAATTGGGTGTCAGCGGGAACCGCTGATGACAGTGAGATTGTGTACACGGGTTCGAGCTGGGGTGCCGGCGCGTATTATGTGGCTTTCGCCGATTACCTTGAGGCTTCCTATCTGAGGCTCTCGTTCGATTTCTCCAGCTATTACGCAAGAATATTCGAGTTCAACGTGTACGAGATCGAAAGCACTGAACCTACGATCTACACCATCTGCGGGAATGACAATGTGTTCTCCGGAAAGATCACACAGCATATTATCGCAGGTCCTATATCTTCGGTGTCCGCTTCCTTCAACGCGATGACCACTGTGTCATCCCCGTCAGGATATTCAGTGACCGCTGAGATTGACAACTCATACGTGTCAGCCTACAACAAGGCGCACGGTAAGAGCTACGCCGCGCTGGACGCTTCCTATGTGTCGATCAGCGGCAGCCCTTGCGCCATCGCCGCCGGATCCAATGTCTCCGAAGGACAGATCAGTGTGTCCCTTACCGGTGATCTCTCCAAATGCAAGAACAAGTCCGGCTATGTGATCCCTGTCAGGCTTTCCGCCAACGGAGCTGTCACAAGCTCGGGTCGTGGCGTCGTTTACATCACCGTTGATGTGGAGGAAAGCGAGGCCTTGTTCCAGTCCGGCTTCCCGGTGTCATCCATCGCCGGAACCCAGGTCGCTGACAGAAGCGAATGGAAGATAATCGAGTGCGATGAAGGCGGAATCCATTCCGGTGCCTATGCGAACCTGTTTGACGGCGACCGCAACACCTACATCCGTACTTGGGGCGGCCCTGTCTCCTTCACGGTTGACCTTGGTAAGGAATATGAGGTCACAGGCTTCGTCATCACGGCCAGAAACAGCTACAATAGCCATCAGCCTAATTCCATCTACGTGGAGGGTGGTCTGGATGCCGATAAACTTGAGGAGTTGGGCACCGCATCCAAGAGTGACGGCACGTTGGTGGCCGAGAATCCTTCCTCTTACGTGTCGTTCTATGGAAGCAAGACCCTCAGGTACTTGAAGATCAACGCTTCATACGGCAGCAATATGGGAACCGGTGAGTTTAATATCTATGCGAAATAATTAAAGCGTATCAAGATGAGAATGAATAAATTGACAATAATGTTCCTGGCAACCGCGGCATTCGCCGCGGCGGCCTGCCAGGAATCAATGGAGTACAGGGATGTCGTGTTCTTCACGGGCACTGAAAGCACGGCGGTGACCAGTATGTATGTCGAAGGACCTACATCAATGGGTCTTACCGTGTCATCCTCGGCCAAGTTGGATTCTCCTGTGACAGTTGGTGTTGAAGTGGCTCCTGATGCCCTTCCGGCGTTCAGCCAGGCACAGGGAACGGACTACAAGATGCTTCCTGAGGGCAGCTACAAACTGGATGAGGACAGATTCACGATCGAGGCCGGAAAGAATGTCTCCCTTCCTGTGAATTTTGAGATCCTTTCGATGGATGATTTCGAGGACGGTGCGTTGTACTGCGTTCCTATCCGCCTTACTGAGACTTCCAACGGGATGGACATCCTGAACGCCTCTCGTGTGACATACGTTGTCATCAACCAGATCATCACGACCAAGGGACCGGATCTCGGAAGAAGGACCTATGTCAAGTTCCCGACCATCATCAACAACAGTCTGTTCAGCAATATGTCCGCCTGCACGATGGAAATCAGGGTGCGTATGGACAGTTGGGCCGGAGGAAGCCCTTACATCTCATCCGTGATCGGTGTGGAAGAGAACTTCCTGGTCCGTTTCGGAGATGTCTCCTGCGACAATAACCAGCTTCAGTATGCCGGACGTGGAGCGTCAGTCACTTCCGCAAGCCATTTCAACACCGGTGTCTGGTATCACATCGCTGTCGTTGACAACGGCTCCACCTTGACCCTCTATGTGAACGGAAATGTCGAGGGCACTGTGGACTCATCCGGCAAGAGCGCCATCAACCTTGCCTGGGACTATATGGATGGTTTCCATATCGGATTCTCGGAGAGAGGACGTATGATGGACGGAGTCGTAAGCGAAGCCCGTGTCTGGAACAGAGCCCTGAATGTCATCGAGCTTGAGAACAACCAGTGCTATGTAGATCCTAATTCAGAGGGACTTATCGGTTACTGGAGGCTTGATGAGCTTGTCGAAGGTAAGTTCAAGGATCTCACCGGCAATGGCAACGACGGCACCCCTGTCGGAAACCTGGATTGGTATGAAGGTCTTAAATGCCCTGTGATTGAATAGGTTCGTTCATACTATTATTTGTTTTGTGGTGAGCCTTGCCGGGGCCTGGTCCCTGGCAGGGCAGACACCACGCATTCTGCGTTTCGAGCCGTCCGTGATCGAGATCGACACGGTGCGATACGATGCCGGTCCTGTGAAGGTACGCTTTGTCTGCACGAACATCAGTGACAGGAACGTGAACATCGTGGATGTCCATTCCCTTTGCGGTTGCGCCAAGCCGACATTCTCACGCTCTGCGATCCGGCCAGGTCAGAAAGGTTATGTCGATGTCGTGTTGGATCCATCCGGCCTTTTCGCTGAGCAGAACCGACATCTTACCGTGATAGCCACCAACGGGGACTACCGTAAGTTCAACACGATCACCATACACGGCTACGTTGCACGTGATGTGAGCGAGGTTGAGGTTAGGTATCCTTACGAGCTTGTCTCCGGATTCCGCTCCGATGTCGATGTGCTTGGAATGCGCCTGAACAAGAAAGGCTCGGTTTCGGAGAAAGAGTTTACGGTTTTCAACAACACATCCGTAGAAGTCTCCCTGAAATGGGCTTCGGATCACAAAAACATTAAGGCAGAGGTGCCAGCGTCATTGGCCCCTCATTCGTCAGCCAGAATAAAAGTGTCATTGAGTACGGCCGGAATGCCGTCTGGAGCGTTCTCGGAGTCCTTGTACCTCTATGTCAATGACCGCAAGGCCACGGTGACCCTGAAAGGCGCTGTCGAATAATCAGAAGAATATATGCGAAAATCATTTTTACTCCTTGCGCTTGCGTTGTTTTCCGCCTCCTGCACGAGGAATAAAGAACCAGAATTGAATATTGTACCGCTTCCCTTGAGTGTTGAATATGCCGATGGAAGATGTGATGTCGGCGATGGTGTCATTGTCGGCACATCGGATTCGCTCCTGTTTCCGGCTGTAGCCTACCTTGAGCGTTCGCTGAAGGACAATGGCGTCAGTACGGACGGAACCGTGCCGGTGAATCTTTCCATAGACGGTTCACGGACCGGGCAAGGATATCGCCTGTCGGTCAGTCCGTCAGGCATTGAGATCAGCGGAGGTTCCTATGAGGGTGTTGTCTCGGCGATATCCACTCTGCGTCAGATCCTGTGGGAGAGCAAGCGGGATATTCCCGCGCTGGAGATCGAGGATTCTCCTCGGTTTGCCTGGCGTGGGGTGATGCTGGATGTCTCACGGCATTTCTTTACCGTGGGCGAGGTGATGTCTCTCATTGACGAGATGGCCTTGTACAAACTGAACAAGCTTCATCTTCATCTTACGGATGACCAAGGTTGGAGACTTGAGATAAAGTCCTTTCCGGAACTAACGGCGCGCGGAGCCTGGAGGACGATGAACCGTTGGGACAGCACTTGCGTGAGGCTTGCCGAGGAGGCTAAGGATCCAAGGTATATCCTGCCTGGTGACCGCATATTCAATGGTCTCTACGGAGGCTTTTACACGCAGGAAGAGATGCGGGGGATAATCCGCTATGCGATGGACCGTGGCATTGAGATCATTCCGGAGATAGATATGCCCGGGCATTCACTTGCCGTGCTCCAGTCTTATCCTCAACTTTCCTGTGACGGCAAAGGCGGAGCCTGGGGAAAGAATTTCTCCACACCTTTGTGCTTAGGCAACGATGAGGTCCTTTCTTTCTGCAAGTCCGTGCTTGGTGAAGTGTTCGCGTTGTTCCCTTCCGTCTATGTGCACATAGGTGGTGACGAGGTCGAACGGACCGCTTGGGAGCGCTGCCCGGAATGTGGAAAACGAATCCGCGCGAACAGCCTTGGCGGGGCGGAGAACCTACAGGCTTGGTTCACACGGGAAATGGAAGAATATTGCCGTGAGAACGGCAAGACGATCATCGGTTGGGATGAGGTGGCTTCGGACGGTCTGTCTGAGGAAAGCGTGGTGATGTGGTGGCGCAATTGGAGCCCGTCGTCACTGAAAAAAGCCTTGGAGGAAGGGCATCCGGTGGTGATGTCTCCTTCTGAATATTACTATTTGGCGGACGACCAAGACAAGAATATCCTGGCGAAAGTCTATGAATATGAGCCTGGCTCTGAGATATCCCTGCCATATTCAGGTAAGGTCATAGGAGTCCAAGGCAACCTGTGGAGCGAGAAGGCCGCCACCGTGGAGCGGGTAGGGGAAAGGATGTTCCCTCGTCTTTTCGCGATCGCGGAATCGGCCTGGACTATGCCGGAGAAAAAGGACTTCGCCGGTTTCGTCTCCAGATTGCGGATTCATTTGCGTAAACTTGACGAGGCCGGTTGGTCGTACAGGTTCCCTGATGTCGGCGGAGTCTATGACAGGAACGTGATCGCAGGAGAGACCACTGTCACTCTTAATGTGCCGGAGAACGCTGTCCTGCACTATACTATGGATGGATCTGTCCCTGATCTTTCGTCACCGGTGTACGATGCTCCGTTGGTTATCAATGACAGCTGCGAGCTGAGATTCAGATGCTATAACGGCCGTGGTGTCCCCGGGGAGCTCCGCAAGGCTGTGTTTTTGAGACGTGAATACCTGCCTGCGATTCAAAGTGAGGCCGCCCTTTCCGACGGGCTTCTGGCCAGATGGTATGATTTCGCCGGATCGTCCTGTGAGGATATTGACAAAGCTCCTCTGAATGATAGTTTTGTGTGTCGGAATATTTGTATTCCGGATGATGTCAACGGCAATATTGGCTTGGTGTTTGATGGCTATATTCACTTGCCGTCGGACGGCGTTTACGCTTTTTACACATATTCGGATGACGGAAGCGGGCTTTGGATTGACGGTGAGCTTGTGGTTGACAACGATGGCCTTCATTCGAGAGAGGAGAAGACTGGCAGCATAGCGTTGCGTAAGGGATTGCATAAGCTTACATTGCGCTATTTCGACTCCAATGGAGGTGTTTTGGAGGCGGGTATGACTGACCCCGACGGCCGTCATATTCCGTTTTCGGAGGGTATGCTGAAACATTAAAACTAATTAATATTCAATGAATAGACTTGTATTTTTGATTGCTGGTGTGTTGATGATCGGGATCGCATCCTGCTCCGCTCCGGACTACAAGGACTCATCTTTGCCTGCGGAAAAACGGGCGGACCTTTTGCTGAGTCAGATGACATTGGAGGAGAAAATCGGTCAGGTTATCTGTCCGCTCGGCTGGCCGATGTACGAGAAGGTCAGTGATGACTCTGTGACCGTGTCCGAAAAATATAAGGATTTCATTGACAAACAACACGGCGGTATGCTGTGGGGAACCTTCCGTGCCGACCCGTGGACCCGGAAGACTTTGGAAAACGGCCTTAATCCGCGCCTCGCTGCGAAGGCTTACAACCAGCTTCAGCGTTATGCCATTGAGCACAGCCGTCTTGGGATTCCGGTGATTCTTGCCGAAGAGGCTCCGCACGGACATATGGCGATAGGCGCGACCGTGTTTCCTACCAGCATCGGAATGGCGTCCACTTGGGACACTACCTTGATAACGAGAGTAGGGAAGGCCATAGCACAGGAACTTCGTGCACAGGGCGGGCACATCGGTTATGGACCTGTGATTGACCTTGCAAGGGAGCTCAGGTGGTCCCGTGTCGAGGAGACTTACGGTGAGGACGTGGTCTTGTCGTCAGAGATGGCCTCGGCTATGGTCCGTGGAACAAGCCCAAAGCATAACGGTTATGACAAGGGGATCATCTCGACTCTGAAGCATTTCGTGGCCTACGGGATTCCGGAAGGCGGGCACAACGGCAATCCGTCTTTCGTCGGAGAACGTGAGCTCCGAGAGAATTTTCTGCCTCCGTTCAAGGCTGCCATTGACGAGGGGGCGTTGTCCGTGATGACTTCCTACAACTCTTTGGACGGCATTCCGAGTACCGCCAACCCTCACCTGTTCCGTGAGATTCTGCGGGATGAATGGGGATTTGAAGGGTTCGTCGTGTCGGACTTGGAGAGCATTGACGGGCTTGCCGGAAGCCATTATATAGCCTCTGGTCGGCAGGAGGCCGGAGAGATCGCTTTGGAGGCGGGTGTTGATGTGGATCTTGGTGCGAACTGTTTCTCACTTTTGGCAGAGTCTGTCCGGAACGGACATATTCATCAAAAGACTTTGGATGAGGCTGTGCGCAGGGTTCTTTTGTACAAGTTCAGGCTGGGGCTTTTTGACAACCCTTATGTGGATGAGGAAGCCGCCGCCGGACTGGTACGCACGCCGGAGAATGTCGGATTGGCTCGTCAGGTGGCCCGTGAGGGAATTATTCTTCTGGAAAACAATGGAGTTCTGCCGCTTGACCGTGGAATGAAGGTGGCCGTTATCGGCCCTGACGCGGACAATGTGTACAATATGTTGGGGGACTACACGGCTCCTCAGGATTCTGGCAATGTCAAGACAGCCTTGGATGGAATTGCGGCCAAGGTTGGGGGCTCAAATGTCGTTTATGCCAAAGGCTGCGCTATCCGTGACGAGGCTTCCGCTGACATTCCGGCCGCGGTACGTGCCGCCCTTGCCGCCGATGTGGCGGTCGTTGTTGTCGGTGGATCCAGTGCCCGTGATTTCAAGACTAAATATATTGACACCGGTGCCGCCGTGGTCGATTCCAAGGCGGTCAGCGATATGGAGTCAGGGGAAGGTTTTGACAGGGCGACATTGACGTTGCTCGGCCGTCAGCAGGAACTTCTGGAGGCCGTGCATCAGACTGGCAAGCCGATGGTTGTGGTCTATGTGGAGGGGCGCCCGTTGGACAAACGTTGGACTAAGGATAACGCGGACGCGTTGCTGACAATGTGGTATCCGGGACAGGAGGGTGGAAATGCACTCGCTGACGTGCTGTTCGGGGATTATAATCCGGCTGGCCGTCTGCCGGTCTCTGTGCCCCGCGAGGTCGGACAGCTTCCGGTTTATTACAACAAGAAGTTTCCTATGGGACACGATTACGTTGAGGTCTCATCGGCTCCTCTGTACCCGTTTGGTTATGGACTTAGCTATACTAAGTTCGGCTATGGCGATTTGCGTGTGACTCTGCTGTCATCTGCCCAGGCCGTTTCCGATAAGGATGCTGTGGCCGTGTCGATGGTGGGGAAAGGAATGTCGGATGAATTGGTTGAGGTGTCGGTCGTCGTGTCAAATGTCGGTGGGTATGACGGGGATGAGGTCGTGCAGTTGTACTTGACTGATCTTAAAGCCAGTGTCGCCCGTCCAAACAGGCAGCTCCGGGCGTTCCGTCGTGTGCATATCAGGGCAGGGGAGTCAGAGTCCGTCAAGTTCACTCTTCGCGCTTCCGATTTCGCCCTCTATGACAAGAATATGCGCTATGTGGTCGAGCCGGGTGATTTCCGCATCGCCGTCGGTGCCTCCTCAGCCGACATCCGCGCCGAACAGCTTGTCACGATCTTGTAATATTCCTAAAAGGAAATAATACGACAAAAGGTTGGAACGAAAGTAAAAAGGCACGCCGGCAAAGCCGGCAGGAAGCGCCTTCGGCGCGTGTCCCCTCTCCGCTAGGGAGAGGGGGCGGGGTGAGGGGCAATACGACAAAAGGTTGGAACGAAAGTTCCAACCTTTTTGTCGGGATGATCCGACTCGAACGGACGACCCCTACGTCCCGAACGTAGTGC
>CAVKYA010000029.1:0-15778 GCA_963660255.1 Bacteroidaceae bacterium
AACGCTGGGTTCGTATAACGGTTAGTACTCAAGATTCTCAATCTTGCAATAGGAGTTCGATTCTCCTACCCAGTACAAGGGTGCCGGAAACGGTGCCTAATGATTAAAGGAATCGTCCAAAAAGACGGTTCCTTTTTTCGTATAGGTTCCTTCTCCGTTTGCTTAATCGGTGATATTCATTAAATTTGTATTCACTAAACCAATTACAGATGAAGATGAAAAGGATAACTCTTCTGACGGTGGCCATTTTGGCGGCCGCGTCAATGTCAGCCGCTTCCGGAACGGCGGAGACAGCCATAAAGGCATCCGATTCCAGAATAACCTACATCGGACGTACCGAGGTCAAGGACGGGAATGTCTCGTTTGACTGGACCGGAGTGTACGCCAAGGTGAGATTTCAAGGCAATTCATTGAGTTTCAAAGTCTCTGACACAAAGAAAAACTACTACAATGTATGGCTTGACAGTCCTATGGACAACGCGCCAGACAAAGTGGTGGCCGTACACGGAAGCGACACGACCATTGTGATATTCAGTGCGGAAGAGCTCAAGGCGAGGTTCGGAAAGGACAAAAAAGCCGCTAAGGCTCCGCATCAGGTGATCCTCCAAAAGCGCACAGAAGGCGAGCAAGGCATCACCACCATCAGCGGGTTCATCACCGACGGTGAGTTCCTCCAGGCCGACGCGCCGAAAGAAAGGATCATTGAATATATCGGCGACTCCTACACCTGCGGCTACGGCACGGAAAGTCCCAACACGGAGCGTTTCAAGCCGGAGACAGAGAACCAGAACCTGACTTATGCCTGCGCGGTGGCAAGGTACTTTGACGCGGATCAGATCGTAGTCGCGCACTCTGGAATGGGAATAGTCAGAAACTTCAACAGCAAGTTCACCGACTACTGTATGCCTGAACGCTATCTTCAGACATTCGACAGCGTAAAAGAGACCGGATGGGACGCGAAGTCATCCTCCGTCAAGCCAAACATCACGGTCATTTATCTGGGCACCAATGACTTTTCAAGAGGTATGCAACCGGCGGAAAGGCTGTTCGTCAAGAACTACATCAAACTTCTGAAAGAAGTCAAGGACAATTACGGAGAGGATCATCCGATCCTTTGTATGACCCCGAAGCACGACTACCTGATGTTTGAATATATCCGTAAGGTGGTTGACAGCTGCGGGCTCAGGAATGTCCACATTATGACATTGACAAACTCAGTCCACAACAACATTGAGGATATGGGAGCGGACGGACACCCGAACTACAACGGCCACCGCAAGATAGCCTACGCCGTGATTCCATACATCTCGACAATCACCGGCTGGGAACTGAATGACAACATTGTAAAATAACACGCTATGACAACAAAGGGGAAAATATTCACTTGGACCGGTGTCATTCTGGCTTTGGCACTGGCCGGTTTCATCTATTTCCGTTTCTATTTCGTCTTCGGTGACGGAGTGAAGGCCGGAGAGCTCAACCAGTTCATATACAAGGGATACGTCTGGAAGACCTACGAAGGCAAACTGATCCAGGCCGGATTCCGTGGCTCGGCCAAAGGAAGCGGCGCGGCTGTGGAATCCTACATATTCGATTTCTCCGTAGCGGACGAGGAGGTCGCCAATGAACTTATGAGATGCAGCGGCAAGTCAGTGGAGCTGCACTATAAGGAATATCTCGGAACCCTGCCTTGGCGCGGGATGCAGAAATATGTCGTGGACAGAATCGTGTCAACCTCAGCCACAGTGAACGAATGATGAAAAGGATTCTTACTCTTATCGCGCTCGTGGCGCCGATTGCTCTCAGCGCGCAGACCGGCATCGTAGCCACACATCCCGCCAATAATGAAGGCAAGGAATTGACAATGGAAGAGGCCGTGATGGGCAGGAATGTCCGACCGGTCGGCATCTGGGCTTCCTGGAAAGACAATAACACCATCATCTTCCACAAGAATGGCAAATGGATGGCCGAGAATCTTGCCAACAGTGAGATCAATGAATATTCCGCTCCCGGATTGCCGGAAGGATTCCCCAAGGATGCCGAGAACATCACTTTGGGCGGAGACGGAGTCTATGCCTATACTATCGGCCAGAGCCTGTACGTGTTCGACGGCGGTTCCGTCTGCATCGCCGAAAGCGAGAACAGCCAGATAACTTACGGACAGACAGTCAGCCGCAACGAGTTCGGAATCGAGAACGGCATATTCTGGTCTCCTGACGGATCAAAGCTGGCTTTCTACAGGAAGGACGACAGCAAGGTCACAGACTTTCCTCTCCTTGACATCACCACCCGCACCGGCTCGCTCAAGAGCATCAAGTACCCGATGAACGGAATGGACAGCGAGAATGTGACCCTTGGAGTCTATGACAGAGCCACCGGCAAGACCGTATGGTGCGATGTTGATGAATATGGCTACGACCAGTACCTCACAAACATCACTTGGTCTCCGGACAGCAGGAATATATTCATCCAGGTTCTTGACCGCACGCAGAAGCATCTGAAACTGAATATGTACCGCGCCTCTGACGGGTCATTCGCCCGTACCATACTCACCGAGGACGACAACCGCTATGTGGAACCGCTGGATCCTTTGCGCTTTGTCAAAGGGACATATTCATTCATCTACAGGACCAACAACCGCGACGGGTTCCGCAACCTCTACCTTTGCGACACGCTCGGCACGGTGAGAAGGCTCACGGCTGTTGACGCTGATGTCGAGTACCTTGCCAACGACGGTCGGTTTGTCTATTACACCTCGGCCGAGGTTTCGCCGGTGGAGAACCATCTGTTCAAGGTTGAGATTCGATTCGGAAAGTCGCTTCGACAAGCTCAGCGACCGGATAACGGGTCCCTGAGCTTGTCGAAGGGACAATTTCTTGCAAAAATCCCTGCGGACATCGTCACCAAGGCAAAGTTCGGCAAACCGGTCAGGCTGACCACAGAGGAAGGCTGGCACACAATCAGCCTGAACAATGACTGCACGAAGTTCATCGACAGTTACAGCAGTTTCAATGTACCTCAGGTGACCGACCTCAGGACAACCGACGGCAAGCTAATCCGCAACCTTTCCACGGCGGAAGACCCACTGAAGGACTACAAGACCGGCGAGGTGCTTTTCGGTACTGTCAAGAGCGCTGATGGACAGTACGACAACTGGTACAGACTCTTCCTCCCGACGGATTTCGACCCGGCGAAGAAATATCCTGTGATCCTATACGTTTACGGAGGGCCGCACTCCCAGATGGTACAGAACACTTGGCTCGGACAGGTACGGATGTGGGAGATGCTTATGGCACAGAAAGGCTACATCGTTTACGTTCAGGACAACCGCGGGACCCAGAACAGGGGTGCTGAATATGAGAAGGCGATCCACCGCCATTGTGGCCAAAACGAGATGGCCGACCAGATGGCAGGCATCAATATGCTCAAGTCCCTTCCGTTCGTTGATTCGGACAGGATCGGTGTCCACGGTTGGAGCTACGGAGGCTTTATGACCATCTCCCTTATGACAAACTACCCGGAGACCTTCAAGGTCGGTGTGGCCGGCGGACCGGTTATCGACTGGAAGTGGTACGAGGTGATGTACGGAGAAAGGTATATGGACACGGAGGCCACCAATCCGGAGGGTTTCGCCCAGACAAGCCTTATCAACAATGTCAGGAACCTCAAGGGCAAACTGCTCATCTGCCAGGGTGCCATCGACAACACGGTCGTTTGGCAGCACAGCCTGAGCTTCGTCCAGAAATGCATAGAGGAGAACGTCCAGTTGGATTATTTCCCGTACCCTTGCTCCGAACACAACGTCTTCGGCAGATGGAGAAGCCATCTTATGGACAAGGTGACAAACTATTTCGACGACTACCTGTAGCAGGTCCGAAAGAGTGAGACAAGGGGTGTTCCGGAATCCGGAGCACCCCTTTGTCATTCTCTCCTGAAATCAAACCGGCATCTTACCGCAACAGCGCGCTCACGCCATCCTTAATGGCCTGGAAAGTATAGGTATTCTCTCCGAGAGTGCACGACGCCACATAAGGATCGGCCTCACTATAACGAAACTTTCCTACAGTCTTGCCATAATATGCGTCACTGTATCTGAACGGCGTGAAATTAAGTTCAAAATTGTTATAGACATTCCTTATTATGAACGGCCCGTCGCTTGCCGCTTCTATATTGCCATTGCTGACATACAGGCTGACTCCCACTGTGTTCTTTATACTCACTCCACCCAACGTTCCGCTTATGGCAAGCGTTGTCACACTGCCTCGGCTGTCAAAAGGCTTTGTATCCGCAAGATAGTCAATAAAAGTGTCGTAACGCTTGAACCTATAGATATCCGCGGACTCATCATAATAGGCCTTCTTCAAGTACACGTGGCCGAATGTGGAATAGTCGAAGGAGAAACTGAACGATGTCTGCCCGAGAATCAACTCATAGTTTGTTCTGTTGACCGCCACTTTTTCCGTCCCGTCCGCCGACATAACAAGCTTGCCGTTGTCGCTCGTGTAAGCTTTGTCTCCGCTACCACCCTTAAGGCCTTCAACGTTAAGCGCCCCTATCGCGCAATATTCCGGAATGATCGTTCCAGAGGAGGAAACACTTTGAAGGCCATAATCAGGCAGATAATCAGAGTAGATGGCAGACTGTGCCGAACCCGACACCGGAATATGATGTATTCCGACCACAGACGGAACCTTTCCATCTCCGAATATGACGCGCTCTGTTCTCTCGCTGGCCACAGTGCCGAGCGGACGGCTCCACCTACGTACAACATCACGGGTGCTGAACTTGATGAAATGATCGCCCTGGCAATAGTCATTAGGCTGCTGTCCTAACCTGCCGAATGAATATTTTCTGAAGCTCATCAAGTCTCCAAGACTTCTATAGTAGAAATACCCAAGACCGGTACTACCGCATTGCGGGAACGAGAAACCTCCACATCCGGACTCCTCTATGCCCTCCACCGTTCTGGTCACCAGATAGTCAGCCGTGACATATTCATCCTCCCAGCTTGAACCAGTCATCCGCACGGACATCTCTACTTTGTAAGGAACGCCACAGGTCGCCGCTATCCTGTCGGGATCGGATATCGTCTTCTCTCCGAATGAAAAACTCTCAGGTTTTGTTCTGGACGAAAGATCCGATATGCCAGGCGCGCCTTCGCTCCAATCAGGCAACGCGTCACGCTCAATATAGATATAACCAGACGCATCGGATGTCTTTGTGTATGATCTTCCTGTCTGGTCCTTGAACTTGACAGTGCAATCCGGAATCAAGACAGGTCCAGGACCGGTCACAACGAGGGCGCAACCTCCCGAATACGGGTTGACATATTCATAGGTAGTGTCTTTTGCAGCTCCATTCATCCTTACTTTCGCAAGGGCACGGACAGGAGCGACATTGTACTTCGTCCAGTCGGCCTCCTCAACGTACATAGTGTCAGTCGCCGCTATTTTCTCCCCTGGCTCTCCATCCTCACCGTTCCGGCCTCTGAGATATTCATAAAAATCAGCCACAGAGACAGCAAAGGTCGGCCATTTCGGGAATATGCTTATGTCATAGACCCCATTGTCCGGATTGTCAAGTCCTTCTTCGCTGAGCACCAGTTCTTTCCAAAGTTCGTAGGCGGATTTTCCATTCGCGCCATCCTTACCATCGGTTCCATCTTTGCCGTCAGTGCCTGAATCGCCCTTCGCTCCGGTGGCACCACGGAGATATTCATAGAAATCCGACAAGGAGGTCTTTGAAGTATCCCATTTCGCGCCAGGATTCTTCGGATCCTCAAGCCCCGCCACGGAAGTCACATCAGCGACCCAAAGTTCGTATGCAGACTTGCCGTTAGAGCCATTGGTCCCGTCTTTACCATCGGCTCCGTCCTTTCCGTCAGTTCCGTCCTTTCCGTCAGCGCCATCTTTGCCGTCCGAGCCGTCTTTTCCGTCAGTGCCTGAATCGCCCTTAGGGCCTTGGGCCTTTACACCCGTGTCAATATCTCCGATCCACCAATTGCCGTTCTCTCCGACATTCGGGGTGACTCCGTCCTTGCCATCGGCTCCGTCTTTACCATCAGTACCGTCCTTGCCGTCAGCCCCGTCTTTACCGTCCTGACCATCACGGCCTTTGGATGGGATGTGGGTATAGATCGTATCACGTGTCTCCTTATTGACGATTATCCATTCTCCGGTCTTCGGATCTATCTCCGGAGTAAGCCCATCCTTGCCGTCTTTGCCATCAGCGCCATCCTTGCCGTCGGATCCCGAATCACCTTTCGCTCCAGCCTTTCCGGTCAGGTACTGGAAGAACTTAAGTATTGAGAGGTCTTCAAGAGTGATCTCATTGCCGTTCTGGTCAAAGACCTTACCACCGGATTCGATTGTCTCCTTGACGTAAACCTTCCACATCTCGTATGCGCTCTGACCGTCAACACCGTCCTTTCCGGCATCGCCCTTGTCACCTTTGTCTCCCTTATCACCTCTGGCCTTGACTCCGGTGTCCTTGTCGCCGATCCACCAATTATCGTCCTTAATGTAAGGGATAAGGCCGTCAGCGCCATTGTTTCCGGTAAGGAACCAGTAGAAATCAGCAACGCTGGTCCTGGATTTATCCCATTGGGAACCAGGGTTGTGCGGGTCGTCAACCCCTGAGGCGACATATTCCTTCCACAATTCGTATGCGGACTTTCCGTCAGCGCCGTTCTTTCCGTCAGTACCGGCAGCCTTTACACCGGTATCCTTGTCACCGATCCACCAGTTGCCATCCTTTATGTACGGTGTGTCACCATTCTTCCCGTCACTGCCGTCCTTCCCCTTAAGATAAAGGAAGAAATGATTGATGTCGGTCGAGCCCGTGTAATCTATCAGTTTTTCCTGAACCGCCTTGACCCACAGTTCATAAGCGGACAAACCATCCTTTCCGTCCTTCCCGGGTACTCCTTGAATACCCTGCTCGCCACGAGGTCCGACAGGCATAGTCACCTCAAGCGAGTTGCAGAAAGCAAGCGCGGACGCTCCCATCAGCGCCACCGCAAAAATTCTGAATACGTTCTTCATATCTGAATATGTTTGTTTATTGTTTTTTAAGATAATTCCACAATGACTCCGACGAGACCCTCTCTATGACAACCTTACGGTCTCCCCTGCGCTCCTCATCGGTAGCGGAGGCGGACATCACGGCGACTCGTTTTCCAAATCCTCTGTAGCAGAGCCTTGAGGCCGGGATTCCCCTTCCGACCAATGCGTCATAGACGGCCTTCGCACGTGCCCTTGAAAGATTCTCGTTGTACTTGTCCGATCCTTTTGCATCCGTGTAACCGGCCACAAGGAAGTGCGCGTCAGGGAACCGTGAAAGCGTGTTCGCGATCTCGTCAAGCGTGAACTGGGAGTCAGCGGTGATCGTGGCCTTGTCAAAATCGAAGTTCACATTGTCCATCATCTCGGCGAGGGTCTTCTCCAAAGGGATCTCCTTTACAACCTCCTTTATGACCTCCACAGGAACTTCCCGGACCGTTTCTTTTTCAACAACTTTCTCCGGGAACAGGCCGGCATAATCATTCGGATGCCTGTTGACGTAACGATCAGCGACGGATTTGTTCTTGTCCGATCCGCCAAGCCTCAACAGTATCCCGGCGGTAGCCTGAGCGAAATTGATCCCGTCCGTTCCGAACGAATGGAAATACTGCCCTTGGACACGCACCCCGACTCTGTTGCCCAGCCAACCGATGATTCCGACTCCTGCGGAGACCGGAAAGAAAGTGTCAGCATCAAAGGTGTATCCTTTGTTCCAAGCGTCCTCAGCCTTCCAAAGAGCCTCTTTGGTGACATCGCCACTGAACTGCCCGAAATATGAGGTCGGGAAGCTTTTATGGAAATAATTTACCCCAAGCCGGACATACGGCTGGATCCACTCACTTCCGACAAAAGGACGGAACTGGATTCCCGGCCCAACCTGCAATGAATATCCTTGCTTGGAGACAGCGGCCTGATCATAGTAGCGGGCAAGGCCGATGTTGGCCTGAATGTCAGCGTAAAGCCATTTTTTCAACTCCATAGCCGAATAAACCTCCACGCCTCCATAGATCAGTTTCTCGTCGAGGGTAAAGACATAGTCCCCTCCCGCGGTCTGGTGAAAATTCGTCACAGTGGTTCTCGTGATGTTGGTCGCCGAACCTCCGAGACCGAACTCCCAGGCCCTGTGAACTTTCGCCGGGCTTTGTGAATATGCCGCCATAGGGCAAAGCAAAGCCAGCACGGTGGCGCAGGCCACCCTGTTCAGATTAGTTTTCATAATATTCAAAAAATTATTTTTGGTGTCAGATATTCAGATCCCTACTTCATCGCATATTCTGTAAGGTTCTCAATGCCAGGAATGCCGTAATAGGCGGCTATCAAGTCCCCTTTGAGGTAAACCTTGGAGCCAAGCAACTCCGGATGATCGGCAAGATTGAGAGCCGAACGTATGTCACCCTTGGCCAATTTGACAGACAGGCAGGAACTTTTGGCAGTGACCGAAGAACGGGAAGCGATCGCTATGCAGGTCATTGACGTGAATGGGGCGCTGAAGGATATTCCGTCCTTGGACGAGGTCAAATCACCTCCGACAATGTAGCCGCAGATCCAGACACCTTTCTCACCGATATGTTCTTTCGCCTGCGCGACGCTGTAAGCAGTTGACTGGCTGGTGCCGGGATCGCCGTCCGTTCCTGAGCCGATCTCGTATGAGATGCTGTTCCACACTCTCGAAGTGTCCACAGTGATGGCAAGTCTTCCACCCTTTTCCGGATCGGACGGCTTGGAGGAAGGGCAGGATATTCCCAAAGTAAGGATCTCGCAAGGGTCAAGGAATCTGGTCAGAAGCACATTAGAGGAAGTACCGTCATTCATCACGACAGAGACATTGCCGGGATTGAAATAGCCTATGCGTTTTTCCGTAAGGCCAAATCCCAGTTCTCCATCTGAAGAAGAGACCTTGATCGATCCGTTCGGATAGACCGAGTTGAAATCAGAGTCAATCTTCAGGCGTACTCCGGAATTAAGCTGAGTACAGTTCAGTCTGGCTTTGACCTCCTTTCCAGACTGTACCACAACGACTTGCTCATCTCCGAACTGAGGAGCCGAGAACTCCGGTTTCGTGAACTGTCTGGAGACGGCTTTGACAGTGTAGCTGCCCGGGTTGACCAGCATAGATTCAGGAGAATCGCCATACGCTCCTTCATAAAGGGTCTCACCGGCCGAATTCTTGACCGTCAGCACAAACGCATCCGTGTCCGGCAGATCCAAGGCGGATCTTGTGGACAACCGTGAAGAGAAATTCCAACTTAACGTTCCTTGTACGTTTTCGGAAGGAATCTTGTTGCAGGACACCATCGCCACAGCCAGTGCCATAAACTCGGTCACGGCGATTCTCAAGAGGATTCTAACAGAATTCTTCATAGTTGAAAAAATTAACGGGCCGCACCGTTGCGGACCGTCAGCAAAAGTATGGCAACAAAACAGAAATAAAGAACAGAAACATAAAAATCTCCATTCAAAAACGTAAATTTCTGTTTCTTATATAAAATTCACGGGGCAAGCGCATTCACTGCGTTCACCCCGCTACTTAACCTAAACTTAAACTATGAAAAACTTCACGTCAAATATACAAATTCTTTTAAACAAAACAACTATCTGAAACGATTTTTTATGTTGTTTTTGTTTATCTTAGGCAAAATTTACGAAATTTCACCTTTTTGAGCGTCAAAATGACTCCGATCCGAGGCGAAAATCACTTCGCCTCACGTGCGACATCAAGGATATTCCTTACCGATTTCTGAGCCTTGACACTTGGTCTCAGACCAAAGATCACGACACATACGGCAAGCGCGATACCTACCGGAACAGTGAATATTCCAGGGACACCGTCTATGCCGAATATTCCAAGCGCAATGAGCATCATAGCGAAAAGGAGCACAACCGCAACCTTGCCTTTCCGGTTCTTGTCTCCTTCCTTCAGGCAAAGCGCATAACGCCGGATTTCCTCGCCGTCGGAATTATGCCCGGCAAGACCGGCGTCCTCCAGCCGGCAGGATATGGCACGCCAACGAAGAGGCGTGGACCAGTCCACAAACAAGTCGCACTCCCCTGTCGTGTCAGGAAGCTCATCAGGCGGTATCTCGTTGGCCCTTTTGACATCTCCGAGTTTAGTCAACTCCGCCTTGATGCCCCCCAGCACCGTCCCGAACGGCTTCTCGCTCGTGAACAGCACCATTCCGGCATCCATCATCTGTACTTTCTTGTCAATCATACCGCAAATTTAACAATCTTTGAATATACCCACGCAATCTTTAACCACATATTCATTGGTGGCTGGATAAAAAAAGACTGGCCACTATGGACCAGTCTTAATAAGGTATATACGTCTCGATTACGAGAAGTTATCGTACAGGATACTCTCAGGCTGTACTCCCAGACTGTCAAGCAGCTTGTTGACGGAAGCGACCATCATAGGCGGGCCGCACATGAAGTACTTGATGTCCTCTGGAGTGTCGTGGTTCTTGAGGTAGGTCTCGTACATCACGTTGTGAACGAAACCAGCCGTGTACTTGACTCCGGCCGCGTCAGCCGCCGGATCAGGACGGTCAAGAGCCAGATGGAAGTGGAAGTTAGGGAACTCCTTCTCGATCTCGGCGTAGTCCTCAAGGTAGAATGCCTCGACAAGGCTGCGGGCACCATAGAAGAAATGAACCTCACGCTTTGTCTTGAGGGTCTTGAAGAGGTGCATAATGTGGCTTCTCAAAGGAGCCATACCTGCGCCACCACCAACGAAGATATATTCCTGAGAATCAGGATCATTCTTAGGAAGAAGGAACTCACCGAACGGACCTGAGATCCAAACCTTGTCGCCCGGCTTGCGGGTGAAGACGTAGGAAGAGCCTACTCCCGGAGGAACCGGAAGCATCTTGAACACGCCCTTAGGCTGGCTCCTGTCAAACGGAGGAGTCGCGATGCGGACATTCAGTTTGATGATGTCACCCTCGGCAGGGTAAGAGGCCATAGAGTAAGCCCTGATCGTAGGCACCTCGTTCTTCGTCTTGATGCCGAAGAATCCGTACCTTTCCCAGTCGGCCTTGTAGATGTCGTCAACGTCGATCGTCGAGAAATCAAGGTCGTATGCCGGGATGTCGATCTGGATGTACTCACCGGACTTGAAGTCAAGGTGAACTCCCTCAGGAAGCTTCACGGTGAACTCCTTGATGAAGGTGGCCACGTTCTTGTTGGAAATGACCTCGCACTCAAGCTTCTGCACGCTGAGCGTTGACTCAGGAACCTGGATCTTGATGTTCTCCTTCACCTTTACCTGACAACCGAGACGGTAGCCATCCTTGATCTGCTTGCGGCTGAAGAAGCCGGTCTCGGTAGGAAGGATGGTTCCGCCACCCTCAAGCACCTGAACCTTGCACTGGCCACAATTCGCCTTTCCACCGCAGGCGGAAGGAAGGAAAATCTTCTGGTCGGCGAGAGTGTGGAGAAGGTCGCTGCCCTGAGGAACGTCAAGAACCTTCTTTCCGTCGTTGATGTCGATCTTGACAGTGCCGTCCGGAGTGAGCTTGATCTTGACATACAGAAGCAGGGCGACCAGGACAACGGTCACAACTACAATTGTGATGATTGCTGAAATTACTGTTGAAAACATAGTCTCTGCCTCCTTGTTAGATTGTGAGTCCCATAAAGGTCATAAAGGCCATAGCCATCAGACCTACGGTGATGAATGTGATACCGATGCCCCTGAGTCCGGCCGGAACCTTCGAGTAGGCCATCTTCTCCCTGATCGCGGCGAGGGTCACGATGGCGAGGAACCAACCGATTCCTGAGCCGAGAGCGTAAACCGTAGCCTCACCGACATTCACGAAATCCTTGTTCTGCATAAAGAGCGAGCCACCAAGGATGGCGCAGTTCACGGCGATCAAAGGAAGGTAAATTCCGAGTGATGAATATAGCGCCGGGGCGAATTTCTCCACGATCATCTCGACAAGCTGCGTGAAGGCTGCGATGACGGCGATGAATATGATGAAGCTGAGGAAGCTCAGGTCCACACCTTTTATCAAAGCGTCAGGCGACAGGACATACTTGTAAAGAAGATAGTTGATCGGCAATGTCACAAGAAGAACGAACACAACAGCGACACCAAGACCGGAAGCTGTCTTCACATTTTTCGATACCGCCAGGTATGAGCACATACCAAGGAAGTACGCGAAAATCATATTGTCAACGAATATTGACTTTACGAATAAGCTTAAATATTCCATAATCAGTACTTGTCTTTGTCGTTATTTTTCCTGAAGGTCCTTCTGTATGCTTCTCTGGATCCAGATGATGCAGCCGATGAGGATCAGCGCCATCGGAGGGAGGATCACGAGACCGTTGTTGACATAGCCGGCGGCGTAGAAGCTTTCAGGGATGATCCTCAGACCGAACAGGGTGCCGGAGCCGAAGAGTTCACGGAAGAAAGCCACCACGATGAGGATGAGGCCGTAGCCCACACCGTTGGCGAGACCGTCAAGCAGGGATGGGATCGGCTTGTTGCCGAGGGCGAAAGCCTCGATACGTCCCATCACGATACAGTTCGTGATGATAAGACCGATATAGACGGACAACTGCTTGTCGATTCCATAGGCATAGGCCTTGAGGAACTGGTCCACGAGGATTACCATCATAGCCACAACAACCAGCTGCACGATGATACGCACACGGTTAGGAATGGTGTTTCTCATCATCGAGAGCACCAGGCTGGAAAGTCCGGTGACGATGATCACAGAGAGGGCCATAACAAACGCTCCCTTGAGCTCGACAGTTACAGCGAGGGAGGAGCAGATACCCAGCACAAGGACAGTGATAGGGTTGCCCTTGAAAATAGGGTTAAGAATCGTTTCTTTGAGTTCTTTGTTCATATTACTTCCTCCTTGATTATTCAGTTACAGGGCATTTCACCTCTGATGAGTCAGAGCAGCTGCCAGATTCGGAAGACTCCGAGCAGCAAGGCTTCGAGCCGTCGCACTCGCCACCGTTGCCGCCGCAGCACTGCTTGGCAGGAGTCGCGGAAGAAAGGAACGGAGCGTAGGCCTTGAGCCAGAAAGCGATGGCCTCACCGAGACCCTTGCTGGTCATTGTCGCGCCGGTGATGGCGTCAACAGAGTTCTCAGGATTGGCGTTAGAGCCGACCTTGACAACGCTGAAGGCAGGATCAGCGGCGACGTTGACCTTCTTGCCAATGAACTCGGCCCTGAAGGAAGGGTCGTCCTTGATCTTCGCGCCGAGACCCGGAGTCTCGCTCTCGTGATCGAAATAAGCGCCGACGATTGTCTGGAGATCCTCATCGAGGGCAATGTAGCCCCAGATGGCACCCCAAAGACCGGCACCGTAGGCAGGGATGACAGTCACAGACTTGCCATCCTTGTTGAAGACATAGACAGGAAGGTCAAGATCCTTGCCGTCCTTGATGTTCTTGTTCTGAGCCTTGAGGCCGTCCTGAAGCTCGATGTTCTTGACATCGGTGCTGAGGTCACGAACCTTCTGACCATCGGCGTTGATGGTGTAGGCTTCCTTGATGTTCTGTGAATATGCTTCCAGAACCTTGTCGTTACCCATAGCGCTGCACTCGTCCTTTGTGTAGAACTGTGCGGCCGTCAGCATCTGGCTGATGGTCTCGGCCTTGATGTTGGCGTCCTGCTTTGGTTTGAGCGTCATAGCCACGAAGGCAAGAATCGCCGCTACAAGGGCCACGACTACTGTCGTGTAGATTACTGTGTATGCGTTACCGTTAGTATTCATATTCCTTGAAAATTAAGCGATTGTGACCTTTTTTGCTCTTCTGCCCGTAGCGGCTGATGTCACATAGTGGTCGATCAGCGGAGCGAAGGTGTTCATAAGGAGGATGGCCAGCATCATACCCTCGGCGTAACCAGGGTTGAACAGTCTGACAACCACGCAAAGCGCGCCGATAAGGAATCCATAGATCCACTTTCCGGTCTCGGTCTGGGCTGATGTGACAGGATCGGTCGCCATAAAGACTGTACCGAAAGCGAAACCACCCATAACGAGCTGATAGTAAGCAGGAACGTCAGTGGCTCCGCAGACATTGGCAAGCCAGCCTACGAGGAGGGCGCCAGCGACTGAGGAAACCATAATCTTCCAGCTTGCGACTCCTGTCCAGATGAGGATGACGGCGCCGATGAGGATGGCGATCACTGAGGTCTCACCCACTGAGCCAGGGATGATTCCGGAGAACATATTCCAGAAGCTGTAGCCGGCGTTGTTGATGGCCTCAAGAGCGCCCTGTCCCTCAGTCAGATAAGAAAGAGGCGTGGCGCCAGAGATGGCGTCGGCTCCGCAGCGATGCGCCACCCAAACCTCAGATCCTGACATTGAGATAGGATAAGAGAAGAACAGGAAGGCGCGGCAGAGAAGAGCCGGATTCAGGAAGTTCATACCAGTGCCGCCGAACACTTCCTTGCCGAATATTACAGCGAAAGCGACAGCGATGGCGAGCATCCAGAGCGGAACGTCCACAGGGACGATCAGCGGAATGAGCATACCGGACACGAGGTAACCCTCGTTGACCTCCTCACCCTTGATCTGGGCGGAGGCGAATTCAATTCCGAGACCTACGATGTAGGAAACGAGATAGAGAGGGAGAACCTTGAGAAGTCCCCAGAAGAACTGGTTCCAGAATCCCGGAAGGTCACCGACAGCGAGATTGTGCTGGTAGCCGACGTTCCACATACCGAACAAGGCGGCAGGGACAACTGCCAGCACGACGATGATCATTATTCTCTTGATGTCAACGGCATCCCTGACGTGAGCGCCCTTGGCGGTCACTGTGGCAGGAACGCGGAGGAAGGTGTCAAAGGCATCCACTGTAGAATGCAGCCACCCCAACTTACCGCCTTTCTCGAAAAGGCCTGGTTTTACTGTGTTTTCTTCCATAGCGATAATCCTTTAAGCCATTTCCTTTATCATAAGGTCGATTCCCTTGGCGATGATAGCCTGGATGTCGTTCTTTGAAGGATCCACGAACTCGCAAAGGGCGAAGTCCTCAGGAAGAACCTCATAGATTCCGAACTGCTCCATCTTCTCGATGTCACCGGCAAGGCAGGCCTTGATCAGATAGACAGGGAAAAGATCCATAGGGAGAACCTTTGAATATACATCCGAAACCACGAACGCGCGCACTCCGCCGTGGGTGTTGGTGTCCATATTGTACTTCTTCTTAGGCAGAAGCCAGGAGAAGTAAGTCATCGAAGAGCTGAACTGGTTGAACCTGAAAGGCTTCGCCCATCCGAGCAATTCCCTTTCACGTCCTTCCTTGATCAGAGAGACCTGATTGTCGAAGAATCCGAGGTAACCATCCTCTCCGACATTCTCCCCGGAAAGCACGTCTCCGCTGATGAAACGGGTCTCCACGCTGTTGTCATAGAATCCGTTGAGAGCCTTGATCGGCATCCCCGGAAGGGTAACGACGTAAGACGCGTCCTTGGCTACCGGTCCGGTAACGGCTACCTTGCGGGTAAGATCCAGTTTGCCGGTCTTGAACAGTTTGCCGATGGCTGCGAGCGCAAGCAGGGACAGAGTCCAGACAGTCTCGCCCTTCTTGATCGGAGAAATGTGGCTGATCTGCACGCCCACGTTACCGGCAGGGTGCTTCTTGCCATTCACCGTGTGGACAGTCGCATCAGTGAGTTTGGCAAAAGCCGAAGCGTCACTGTTCACGCAGACGTGAACCTTTGCGAGCTTTGACACAGCCGTGACACCGG
>CAVKYA010000030.1:0-9112 GCA_963660255.1 Bacteroidaceae bacterium
TCTGACAGACGGCAAATCAAAGGCGGACCCCCGATCGGACGATCCGCTGTCGTGCAACATTATTGATAATCAATCGTCATTGCCCCCGTGCCAGATGGTACCGGGTTCTTTGTCGCATACATCTCTGAATTCTTAAGAATCTATGGCATTATATCTAAAAAAGGAATTGGAAGAATCCAGATCCCTGATAGGGGTCTGGCAGATAACCGAGACGGAAGATGAACTTCGCGAGCTTGCCTCCGTACCGTCGGACGAGATGGAGGAGATCTCATTCATAAGCAACGAGTCGCTCCGCAAGCAGAGACTTGCGGTAAGGGCGCTTCTCTGCGAGCTGTTCGGAGAGAAGGTCTATCTGAGCCACCACGACAACGGCAAGCCTTACCTTGAGAACAGCGTGACCAACATCAGCATAACCCACACGGACAAATATGTCGCTGTCATCCTGAATGACAACGAGGACGTGGGAATAGACATCGAGTCCCTGTCCCGAGACTTCTCCGCCGTGGAGCGCAAGGCTCTTTCCGAAGACGAGGTTGAGGACCTTGACGACGACAAGAGGAACGAGCAGCTGGCGATCTACTGGTGCGCCAAGGAAGCCATATTCAAAAGACTCTCGGCCTACAGGGTGAATTTCGCCGAGCAGATCGAGGTCGAGCGCTTCCGTCCGAAAGGGGAAGGGGAGCTTGACGCGACCTTCATTCATAAAGACGGCTACGAAGAGGAGTTTGAGCTTGAATACATCACCTTTGACAACCACGTGCTTGTCTGGGTGGTCGGATAGTATCGTTTAACCCTATTAACCTATCGCATTATGTCAACGACAGTTTTGGTGATAATCGCCCTCCTGGCGATCATATTCATTTACATCTTCTTGACCCAGAGGAACTTTGTCGCTCTGGAGGAAAAGATGAAGAACGCTTTCAGCCAGATCAACGTGCAGATGAAGTCCAGGTGGGACGCTGTGACGAATCTGGTCGAGATGACCAAGCAATATACCAAGTACGAGCACGACACCCTTGTGGATGTGATCTCGAAGCGCAACGCCAACGTCACAAATCCGAGTGAGCTGGCAGAGAGCGAGGCTTCTCTGCGTTCCGTTGTCGGCCGCTTGAGTGTAGTTGCCGAGCAGTACCCTCAGTTGGGAGCCAACACGGTGTTTGTCAAGACTATGGGCGACATCAAGGACTATGAGGAGAAGGTCCGCCTCAGCAGGATGGTCTATAATGACTGCGTGACCAGAATGAATATGATGGTGCGCCAGTGGCCTTCATCGATGGTGGCCTCTATGCTCCATTTCACGACCCACGAACTTCTTCCGGAGGATCAGTCGGTCGTCAACGTCCCTTCGGTCTCGGACATATTCAACAAGTAGGGATATGAGGAGGCTTCAGGCGATTTTCCTGGCCCTCATCCTGTTTTTCGTCGCTGTTCCGTCATTCGCCGGCAGCGACGTTGATTCATTGAGGATCAGCGCGGAACTGCGTGAT
This sequence comes from Bacteroidaceae bacterium, assembly GCA_963660255.1. Lineage (GTDB taxonomy): Bacteria > Bacteroidota > Bacteroidia > Bacteroidales > UBA932 > Cryptobacteroides. Next base: position 1,488 of record CAVKYA010000030.1, read on the forward strand.
GACGGTGCGGCGTTCGTGACGGAGATTTGGAGGATCAACGTCTCCGATGACATCTCCGAATGGTATCTGGTAGCGGACAATATGGGGCGGATGACAATCAGCGACCTTCAAGTTCGTGACGAGACAGGCAATGAATATATAAATGAAGGCGAGTGGGATGTGAACCGCAGCCGTGCCCGCAAGGCGGGACGGTGCGGCCTCGTCACCAAATCCGACGGCTACGAGATCTGCTGGGGTGTGGGAAGTTCAGGCTGGCACACCTACACTGTGCGGTACCTGCTGACTGGTTTGGTCAAGGGACACGAGGATATGGACGGGTTCAACCATATGTTCGTGACACGTGGCCTTGGGTCGTCACCTCAGTCCATTGTCTTGACAATCAGAAAGCCGGGACTGACATTCACGTCTGATAACACTAAGGTCTGGGCGTTCGGATACCGTGGCGAGATCCACGTTGAGGACGGGGCTGTGGTAGCCCGTACAACAGAGCCTTTTACCCGAAGAAGCGCCTTGATCGCGATGGTCGGATTTGAAAAAGGTCTGTTCACTCCTGCACTTAACGAAGAACGGACTTTTGAGCAGGTCCGAGAGACTGCGATGGAGGGCAGTGACTATTCCGATCCAGGGGATGATGATTTCGATGACAAGTTTTTCAAGTGGACCGGGATATTTGTGGGTGGAGGAATCCTGCTTACTGTCTTCGCAGTGATAAAGCAATCCATCAAGCGCAGAAAAAGGAAGAGGGAACTGCTTGGAGGGGCTATGAAGGATGTCCAGTGGTTCAGAGATACCCCGCTGAACGGCGACCTTAAGAAATCCAGCAATATTCTTCGCGCTTTCTCCGGCAACTCGATGCTGGAGAGACAGAACCTGATAGCCGCCTACATAACCAGACTTTTCTACCGTGGGGCTTTCGAGATCATCCCGCAGCCGGGAAAGTCAAAGCCTTTGATGAGAATAAGAGATATGGAGATTGACGGTTCCGCCGATCTCCGTTCTGACGCAGGACTTGAGTCAAGGCTCTATTCCTTCATCAAGGAGGCTGCCGGAGAGGATGGAATCCTGCAGAAGAATGAACTCCAGCGTTGGGCCAACCGACACGGAGAGACTCTTTATGAGTGGGGACAGGATGTCTGGAATGGTGCCACAATCTGGACTATGAAGCCGGAGGATGCCCGTCAGGTCTTCGGCCTGCGAAGATTCCTGAAAGACTTCACAATGATCAAGGACAGAGGGGGTGTCGAGGTCAAACTTTGGAACAACTATTTGATCTTCGCCTCTTTATATGGCATCGCCGACCAGTTGATGAAGGATTTCCGCAAGGTCTGTCCTGAATATTTCACCCTGTCCTCGGCGGCGAGGTCGTTTGACGATGATGTCACGACCTTTATGATCTGGAATATGATCAATATGACTTCCCGTAATTTCAACACGGCCGCCAGCACCTACGAGGCTTCCCGTTCCAGCGGCTCCGGCTCGGGATGGAGTGGCGGTGGCGGAATGTCCTCCTGGGGCGGTGGCGGAGGCTTCTCCGGTGGCGGCTTCGGAGGCGGAGGACGCTGATTCACTGAATATTCAGACTTACCCATCGATGAATATGCGGATAAAGGATTGCATACAATGGCTTTGGAAAATCTCCGGGAGGCAGCGTCTGCTGATTTTGTGCAGAGGCCTGATCGGAATGCTTTATGTTGGCGTATCCTTGTTCTTCATCTGGATAAGCAAATGTCTGATCGATGCTGCGACCGGACAGTCAGCCGGAGGAATGGGATTCCTCATCGCCTTGATGATCGGATGTATGATCGCGAGGCTTGCTCTTTCCACTTTCGGGACCCGTATGAGCAGCAAGATGGAGGTACGTCTTTCCAACGAGTTGCGCTCTGACATATTCACACGTTTGATGGAAAGCCGGTGGCGGGGAAGGGAGTCCCTCCATTCGGGAGATGTGCTCAACAGGTTGGTCGAGGATATTCCGAGAATCACGGATATGCTCTGCCGTGGAATCCCTTCCATTATGGTGACAATCACGCAATTGGCAGGTGCGGTGGTCCTCCTATACACCCTTGATTCCAGGCTTGCGTGGATAATCCTGTTCATTATGCCGCTGGCTCTGCTGTTCAGCAAAGGGTATGTGATGAAGATGAGGCGGCTGTCAAGGGACATCCGCTCGATGGACAGCAAGGTTCAGGGACACGTCCAGGAAAACATACAGAATCGTGTCCTGGTCCGGACATTGGAATACACGTCGCATAGCACGGATGCCTTGGATTCGCTTCAGTCCGATCTTCAGCGCAAGGTGATGGACTACACGGACTTCTCCTTGTTCTCGCGTCTTATGGTCCAGCTCGGATTCTCGGCCGGTTATGTGACCGCCTTCCTTTGGGGAATATTCGGAATTCAGGACGGTTCCGTGACTTTCGGTATGATGACCGCCTTCCTTCAGCTCGTGGCGCAGATCCAGAATCCTATGGTTGAGCTCAGTCGGCAGATCCCGGCCTTTGTGAGGGTGTTCACTTCCGTGGAGAGACTTTCCGAGTTGTCGGATTTCCCGTTGGAGGAGCAAGGAGAGCCTGTCCGTCTGGACGGTGTGCCTGGCGTCAGGGTCGAGCATCTTACGTTCTCATATTCAGAAAACGGCCGTAAGGTTCTGAATGATTTCTCGTATGATTTCATCCCAGGCAGCCTTACCGCCGTAGTTGGTGAGACCGGTGCCGGAAAAAGTACTTTGATGCGACTGATTCTTGCGCTTGTGGCTCCGGAAAACGGCCGTATCGTGTTTTATAATGACAAGGAAGAGGTTGTTTCCTCTCCTTTGACGCGTTGCAACCTGTCTTATGTGCCGCAGGGGAACAGTCTGTTCAGCGGCACGATCCGTGAGAACCTGCTTATGGGGAATCCGGACGCTTCTGATGAGGAACTGCATAATGCCCTGCGCACGGCCGTGGCGGATTTCGTGTTCGATTTGCCGGACGGACTTGACACATTGTGCGGCGAACAGGGCACGGGCCTGAGTGAAGGACAGGCACAGCGCATCGCCATAGCCCGTGGCTTGCTCCGTCCCGGCGGCATCCTGCTTATGGACGAGCCGACATCGTCATTGGATGGTGAGACCGAAAAGACTCTTTTGGAACGCCTTGCGGTTATGGTTAAGGACAAGACTCTGATCCTTATCACACATCGTGAGCGCATCGCAGGGCTTTGTACTTCTACCGTAAGGATTCACAGAACCTGATTCACCTACTATTCTTGGCGATTATACCATAAAAAAAGAAGCGGCCAAAACTTGGTCGTTCTTTTTTTTGTCGGGGTACAGTGACTCGAACACTGGACCCTCTGGTCCCAAACCAGATGCGCTAGCCAACTGCGCCACACCCCGATAACATTCCTTCGGGTTAACCCCTCAGGCCTTTCCTGACAATCGCTCTTTCAGAGCCCTCTCATTGGAAAGGACTGCAAAGTTATGCCTTTTTTTGTAATTCGCAAAACTTTTTTGAAAAAATCAACTATCTTTGAAAGGAAATATTCAAAAGTCCCATTTCCAAACATCTCCAGTTAGGGATAAGGCACTTGGTTTTGGGAACTTTCCGGAGAAAAAGAAGTTTTGCGTTATGATCATTCAGGCTAAAGGCATAGAAAAATCTTTCGGAAATCTGAAAGTCCTCAAAGGGGTTGATTTTCAGGTTGATAAATCAGAGGTGGTGTCGATTATGGGAGCGTCCGGAGCGGGAAAATCCACCTTGCTTCAGATTTTGGGCACATTATCCACGCCTGACGCAGGCTCTTTAGAGATTGACGGGACGGACGTTCTGCATCTGAGTGGCAAGGATCTTTCCGCTTTCAGGAACCGCCGCATTGGTTTCGTTTTCCAGTTCCATCATCTTTTGCCTGAATTCAATGCCCTGGAAAATGTGATGATCCCGGCTTTTATCGCCGGGCGTTCGGACAAAGATGCAAAGGCTGCCGCGACCGCGCTTTTGAAAGATATGGGATTGGGGGAAAGGATGGAGCACAAACCGTCTGAACTCTCAGGCGGGGAGCAGCAGAGGGTCGCGATCGCCAGGGCCTTGATCAATGAACCAGCGATTCTCTTCGCCGATGAGCCTTCCGGCAATCTGGACTCGAAGACCAAGACTGAAATTCACCAGCTGTTCTTCGATCTGCGTCTACGTTATGGCCAGACGATTGTCATAGTGACACACGATCCGGATCTTGCACGGATGTGTGACAGGTCTTTGTTTATGTGTGACGGACAATTTGTCATAGAATAGGATCGTCCGGACATATTCATTATGAGTGTCTTCCGTTTCAAGAGGTTCAGTGTCCGCAACGAGCGTTCCGCGATGAAGGTCAACACTGACGGAGTGCTTCTCGGTGCCGCCACGGCGGTGCTGCCGAATGACAAGCGTGTCCTTGATGTCGGTACCGGCACGGGCACGGTGGCGTTGATGATAGCACAGCGCCTTGAGACTGAATGCTTAGGCCCTGACTGGCATATTCAAGGAATAGACATTGACACTCCGTCAGCTGAGGAGGCGGCGGAAAACTTCGCTCAGTCCCCGTGGCGGGATCATCTGGAAGCGGTGAATGTCGGTTTGGCAGCCTTCAAGGAGGCAAACAGTGGCGGCATATATGACCTTATCGTCTCGAATCCACCGTATTACGACAATTCGCTCCAGGCTCCCGAGGCCAGGCGCAACTCGGCCCGCCACACCGGCGACCCCGAGGATCCCACAGGAATCGAATCCCTTTCCTATCGGGAGATTCTTGAATATGCTTCCGAAGCTCTCAGTGAATATGGCCGTGTCTCTATGATCCTGCCTTCAGATCAGGAGAAAGCGTTGCTCAGACACGCTAGGATGTGCGGATTCACTCCGTGGAAGATTTTGAGAATCAAGACTGTGGAACGTAAGCCGGTGTCTCGGTTGATAGTTCAGTTCGGGCGTAAGGGAAAGTTCGGGGATTCTCCGCAGGAGGAACTTTTGACCCTTTTAAACGAAAGAGGGAAGCGTACTTCCCAGCAAGCCTCCCTCGTAACAGATTATTATCTGTAACCAAACTAACCATTAACCAATTGACCAAAATAATCTGTTATTGTCATTTTCTGTTCCCATTATCGTTTTTGCGAAGTCTGTGGATCTGCTGTCTGCGGAATTCTTCCTCCGCTATGTACAACTTTGCCACCTTTTTGTTCGGGAGTATTTTGCGATACTCCGCAACATATTTCCTATCAATATTCTTGCCATTGTCTTGCGCCGCAAGATATTTATCCAATAAATTTTGGATTTCGTCGTCATTCTTGCCTGATTGAAGCGCTTCGTCGAGTTTTTTATACGCTTCCATCACGGCCTTGAACGAATTTCTCTTCTCGCTTTCGCATTTGTTATAGACCGGCCAGAATTTCTCAGCCTCGGCGCTTGTCAACTCCATAGCGTCAGTGAGATAGGCGACCCTTTCCGCTTTACATCTGTCCTGCCAGTCTTTTTTCCCTTTGTCCTGCGCATTGATTCCGTTGAATGGAGCCGACATCATCAGAACCGCAAGCATTATGATTATCTTTTTCATACCAAATCTATTTTTGAGCTATAAGTCCTGTATATTCAATCAGTTCGGTTGATGTCCCCGATGCGATGAGCCAATCGATGACATCCTCGTCCGAGATTGTGTCCTGTTCCGCTGAGGCTGTCTGGAAGATAGCGTCCGGTTGCGTCACGGGAATAAGATCCGCATAGACAATCTCATTGTAATAGAGATCTGAGCTTTCCGCATCACCGGCCGTGCCGCGAAGGACAGCGTTGCCTACAAGCAGGATTCCAAGGAAACAGGCGGCCAACGCAAGGTACGGCTGAACCTTTCTGGCAAAGCCGTGACTTGGCTCCTCTTGGGACGGAATGGCTTCCAGTTGCGCCTGAAGGTCTTTGAAATACCCCTCAGGAACATCGAAGGCAACCTTCCCGAATATATCCTTTTCCTTTTTCATATCCGGTTACTTTGACAACAAATCATTCTCAAGGTTTAAGAAAAAGTTTGAAATTTCTCGAAAAAATGAAATCGCCTTGAAAATCCTTTATTCCAGTACCCCCAGCTCGGCTCTGATTTTCTCGACCGCGAAATGGTAAGAGGCTTTGAGGGCTCCGACGGATGTGCCGAGAATCTCGGAGATGTCTTCGTAGGACAGCTCATCGAAATAGCGCATCGAGAAGACTGTCCTTTGCTTTTTCGGAAGCTTTGAAATGGCCTTGAACAGATTCCTCTGGGCATCGTCTCCGTTAAAGTACGGATCCTCGTCTATCCTGTCAATCCCTTTGTCGAGGCTTTCAAACTTGAGAAGGGCCCGGACTTTCTGCTTGTTCAGCCAGTTCAGGGTCTCGTTTGTGGCGATGCGGTAAATCCACGTGAACAATCTGGAATCCCCCCTGAACGACGGCAGCGCCGTCCATATCTTTATGAATATCTCCTGAACGAGATCATTGGTGTCCTCGTGCGAGCCGACAAAGTGACGGACGTGCCAATAGAGCCGCTCGCCGTAAGAGGCGACGATCTCCTTGAACGCCTTCTCGCCCTGCCCGCTTTGGTATAATCCTATAATCTCCTCGTCAGTCATCCTTGCTGATTTCGTTGAATCTTTCAAATGTACGACAAATTGCTTATTTTTGCAATTCTACGAATATTTTGCCGGAGACGGCCAGCAACAGAACGGAACTATATGAAGCACATACGAAATTTCTGCATCATCGCCCACATCGATCACGGAAAGAGCACTCTTGCCGACAGGTTGATTGAATTGACCAAGACACTGTCCTCCAGGGATATGGAGGCGCAGGTTCTGGACGATATGGACTTGGAGAGGGAGAAGGGAATCACCATCAAGAGCCACGCCATCCAGATGGAATATATTTATAAAGGTGAGAAATATGTCCTTAACCTGATCGACACTCCGGGCCACGTGGATTTCTCCTACGAGGTCTCCCGCTCGATAGCTTCCTGCGAGGGAGCGTTGCTTGTTGTCGATGCGTCGCAGGGAATCCAGGCGCAGACGATCTCCAATCTTTATTTGGCTGTGGACCACGGGCTTGAGATCATTCCGGTGATGAACAAGATTGATATGGATTCCGCCCAGCCGGAGATTGTGGCCGACCAGATCGTCGATCTTCTGGGCTGTGACCACGACGACATATTCAAAGTCTCCGCGCGCACGGGGGAGGGGATTCCGCCGCTTCTGGATGCCATTGTGGAGAAGATCCCGGCTCCGAATGGGGATCCTGACGCTCCGCTGCAGGCGTTGATCTTCGACTCTGTGTTCAATCCGTTCCGGGGAATTATCGCTTATTTCAAGGTGCTGAACGGTTCGATTTCGACAGGCGATAAGGTCAAATTCGTGGCGACCGGGATGGAATATGACGCCGAGGAGGTTGGTGTACTCAAGATGAAACTCCAGCCGACCGGCAAGGTCTCGACCGGGGATGTGGGCTACATCATCTCAGGAATCAAAAGGGCTGTCGAGGTCAAGGTCGGTGACACAATCACCCATTCGGCAAGGCCTTGCGCCACCGCGATCGCAGGATTCGAGGAAGTGAAGCCGATGGTGTTCGCGGGAATGTATCCTGTTCAGGCTGACAAGTTCGAGG
>CAVKYA010000030.1:9787-12945 GCA_963660255.1 Bacteroidaceae bacterium
GGGCGAAGATCATCGCCCGCGAGACCGTGCGTCAGGTGCGCAAGGATGTGACCGCGAAGTGCTACGGCGGTGACGTGACCCGTAAGAGGAAACTTCTGGAGAAGCAGAAGGAAGGAAAGAAGAGGATGCGTCAGATAGGTACTGTCCAGGTGCCTCAGAGCGCGTTTATGGCAGTGCTTAAACTCGATTCGTAGAATGTTCGGGGTCGCCTTGCTCATAACTGTCCAGGAGGGAAGCGATGGCTCTGTCCGCTGTCTTGAGGAATGTCAGAAGCAGACGGACGCAATGGCGGCCACGGGAGAATATTCATTCTCCATATTCATAAATGACAGAGGTGTGGCTGGGTATCAGAAAGTTTGGGAAGAGGCTGCGGTTCAAGGGTTTGACTTTTACCTTTGGATGGATTCCGACCTTTTGCCGGCGGAAGGTGCGTTGGCCTCGCTTTTTGAGAATTCGGTCTTCCTTCGTCACAAAACGGTGATAACGGCGACCGTGGCTGACTTATCCGGCAACCTGCTTTATGGAGGAAGATCCCGTCACGGAAGATTGCTTGAGCCGGATGAGGTCATCCCTATTCCTTGCCATTTATATGATATGGCGTTCACATTGGTTCCTGAATATGCCGTCAGACACCTTGAGGACCCGTCTGACATATTCCATCCAAGTCTTTTTGATTATGGTTACGGGGCCAAGGTGGCCAAGGCGGGTGTCGCGAGGGTTCTTGCTCCGGGGATTCTTGCCCGCACCGACAGGAAACCGGAACCTCCGGCTTGGAAGAATCCCGATAAGGCTGCTTCTGTGAGGTTTTTGTCACTGTTGAAGGCGTGCAACCGAGAGTTTATTCGGGTGATGCATTCGATTTTCAGATAATATTCGTAAATTTACGCTTGCACATTCGATTGCGGTGTGCCTTTAGCCGATGCCTGTGGACTTGGCTAAGGATTATTTTAACGACATAAACATTAAAACACCAATATTATGAAGCATCCTAAAATAGGAATCCGTCCGACCATAGATGGCCGTCAAGGCGGTGTGCGTGAAAGTCTTGAGGAAAAGACAATGACCCTTGCGGCCAATGTAGCCGCTCTTATTTCCTCCAATCTGAAATATACCGACGGGACTCCGGTGGAGTGCGTCATCGCTGACGGTACAATCGGCCGTGTGGCTGAGAGCGCCGCCTGCGCCGAGAAGTTCGAGCGTGAGGGTGTCGGCGGAACCATCACCGTGACATCCTGTTGGTGCTATGGCTCCGAGACAATGGATATGAACCCGTACTGGCCGAAGGCTGTCTGGGGATTCAACGGCACGGAGCGTCCGGGAGCGGTTTATCTTGCCGCTGTGCTTGCCGCCCACGCCCAGAAGGGACTTCCGGCTTTCGGAATATACGGCCACGACGTCCAGGATCTGGAGGACAACTCGATTCCTGAGGATGTGGCCGAGAAGATTCTCAGGTTTGCCCGTGGCGCTGTCGCCGTGGCCGAGATGAGAGGGGAGTCTTACCTTTCGATTGGCAGCGTGACAATGGGCATCGCCGGCTCGATCGTGGACACCAACTTCTTCCAGAAGTATCTGGGAATGAGGAATGAAAGTGTCGATGAGGTCGAGATATTAAGGCGTATGGATCTTGGAATATACGATCCGGAGGAGTTCGAGAAGGCTATGGCCTGGGTAAAGAAATACTGTATGCCTAACGAGGGTTGGGACAAGAACCCTGAAGGAAAACAGAAGACCCGTGAGCAGAAGGACAAGGATTGGGAGTTCGTGGTGAAGATGACAATCATCGTGATGGATCTTATGCACGGCAACCCTAAGCTCCGCGAGATGGGATTCAAAGAGGAGGCTCTCGGCCACAACGCGATCGCCGGAGGTTTCCAGGGACAGCGTCAGTGGACCGACTGGATGCCGAACGGGGACTTCACAGAGACCCTCCTCAACACCAACTTCGACTGGAACGGCCGCAGGGAGCCTTCGATTCTCGCCACCGAGAACGACTCGCTCAACGGAACGGCGATGCTGATGGGGCACCTGCTGACCAACCGTCCTCAGATATTCTCCGACGTTAGGACATATTGGAGTCCAGAGGCTGTCAAGAGGGTTACCGGCAAGGAACTTACCGGCAAGGCCGCCCCGGGGATCATCCATCTCATCAATTCCGGAGCCACCACGATGGACGGTTGCGGACAGAGTTCTGACGCCGAGGGCAATCCGGTGATGAAGCCGTTCTGGGAGATGACCGAGGAGGACGAGAAGCGTTGCCTTGAGCACTCGCAGTGGATGCCGGCCGACAGGGATTACTTCCGTGGAGGCGGATTCAGCATCCATTTTGTGTCCAGAGGAGATTTCCCGGCAACAATGGCGAGAATCAACATCGTGGACGGTCTCGGACCGGTGCTCCAGATCGCCGAGGGCTGGGTTGTGGACATCGATCCGGAGATTCACGCCGTTCTTGACAAGCGTACCGACCCGACCTGGCCTACGACCTGGTTCACCCCGCGTCTCGATCCTAAGAAGGATGCCTTCAAGGATGTCTATAGCGTGATGAACAACTGGGGGGCCAACCACGGGGCGATTTCATACGGCCACATCGGCGCCGACCTCATCACCTTGGCCTCGATGCTCCGCATTCCTGTATGTATGCACAATGTGGACGATGCCAAGATATTCCGTCCTGCGGCCTGGAACGCGTTCGGAATGGACAAGGAAGGTGCTGATTTCCGTGCCTGTGCGAACTTCGGTCCGATCTACAAGTAATCCTTGAATATGAAGGAGAAGGATTCAATCTTAAAGGCAGGCGGAGTAAGCTACGTCCTGCCTTTCATTCTCATAACGACCTGTTTCGCCCTTTGGGGATTCGCCAACGACATCACGAACCCGATGGTCAAGGCGTTCTCCAAGATATTCAGAATGAGCGTGACGCAAGGGTCGTTGGTTCAGGTGGCGTTCTACGGTGGCTATTTCTGTATGGCGCTTCCGGCGGCGATGTTCATCCGCAAGTTCTCCTACAAGGCCGGCGTTCTGGTCGGGCTTGGACTCTATGCGCTCGGGGCTCTGCTGTTCCTTCCGGCCAAGTCGGTCGGGGTCTATGGTTTCTTCCTGATCGCCTATTTCATAATGACTTGCGGCCTGTCCTTCCTTGAGACCAGCTGCAATCCGTACAT
>CAVKYA010000030.1:13417-15324 GCA_963660255.1 Bacteroidaceae bacterium
CAGAAGTACAACATCGCGGCGATGATCCTGTTCGTGACCTGCCGCTTCCTGTGCACTTGGCTGATGAAGTACTTGAAGCCGTCCAAGCTTTTGACAATCTTCGCCATAGGTGGTATGATCGCCACGGCCGGAGTGATATTCCTGCAGAACAGACTCGGACTTTACTGCCTTGTTGCTGTCAGCGGATTTATGTCGCTGATGTTCCCGACGATTTACGGAATCGCCCTCGGTGGGCTCGGGGACGACGCCAAGTTCGGGGCGGCCGGCCTGATTATGGCCATCCTCGGAGGCTCTGTGCTTCCGCCGCTTCAGGCTTGGATCATCGACAAGGGCACCATTGGCTTCCTGCCGGCGGTGAACGCGTCGTTTATCCTTCCGTTCATCTGCTTCATAGTTGTCTGCTTCTATGGAATCAGGACCTCTAAGATTCATCTGTCTGGTGTCAAAAAATAGTTGACAATCAAAGATTAAGGATTACCAAGTCCGGAAATGACTTTCAGGCAGAACACAAGGATTTGCACGGCGTGATCGTTGAGGATGACCAGCGACTCCGGACATATTCCAAAGAACGACAGCGCGATTGTGGCCACCGAAATGGTCATAATCGCGCTTGTCAGTGGCAGGGCGATCAGGTTGGTCAGGATGAAGTACTTGGGGAAAGTGTGGAAGTAGTGCCAGGCGACCGGGCCGGTGAAGACTTGGCAGGAGATGGACAGCATCGCCGCGTTCCAGATCTTGCGGAAAGGGTTGAACCTTGACAGTCTGGAGCCGCTTGGAGCCGGGTAAATCCGTTCCAGAGTGGGGTAGAGCAGGAATATTCCAGCCATCGCCATATAGGATAGTTGGAATGCCACGGAAGTGATTACATCGGGCTTGATGGCGAGTTGGATTGTCAGTGCGGCCAGCAGAACCCTGACCGGTTCCCTTTTCCTGCCCAAAAGCCTTGCGGTCTCGTTGATGGTGATGAACAGGAATGCCCTGATGATGGAAGGAGTGGCACCCGTCATTATAGAATAGAAAAGTGCTGCCACAATGATCAATGAATATCTCAACTTCCTGGCCCACGGGCTGTTGCCCAAAGGCGATGTCAGTCTTGCAAGGATGAGATAGAGCACGCCGAGGTGCAGTCCTGAGAGCGCGAGGATGTGGGCGGCTCCGCTGTCTCTGAATATTCCCGTGATCTCTTTCGGAAGGTCGCTTTTGTCCCCTGTCAGCAGGGCTTTCACCAGCGGCCCGGTCGTGTCGGACGTGTAAGGGATATTCTCGATGACATTCCGCAAGTGTGCCACGGCTTTGGCGGCTGTAGAACCGATAAGTCCGCTGTCATATTCAGGAATACCGCTCGCAAAGGAATAGTTTAAAGAGCAGAAGATTCCGGCGATTATGAATATTCCCGCGAAGGCAATCCGTTGGCCGCTGACGGTCACTGAGCTTGTGGTTCGACGACGCTCACCAACCATCGAAGTGTCGAAGCGAGGTTGGTTCGACAGGCTCACCAACCGCTGTTCACCTCGGTCGCTGAGCTTGTCGAAGCGCACCAATAAGATTGTTAAACAAATAAGACTAAGGAGAATTGCATCCGTGATGAATGGCTGTGCACTGGAAAGATGAGGGCATAGAACCGCCCCCGCCGCGACTCCTGCCGCGAATGGCACGCTGATCCCCACAATATCTCTCGCCTCAACCATCGCACGTCCATTATTATTTGCCAAAAATAGTTATTAATTTCGTATCTTTGTCAGCATAATTAAATAAATTTCAAACGGAATGATTATTCTTGTTATCAATTGCGGAAGCTCTTCGATCAAGTACCAGCTGCTTGACATGAAGAACGATGACGTTTACTCCCTTTTGGCCAAAGGTATAGTAGAGAAAATAGGCCTTGAATGCGGAAGGCTCCAGCACAC
>CAVKYA010000031.1:0-15244 GCA_963660255.1 Bacteroidaceae bacterium
ACTGTCTTCGCCAACGTCAAGCTGCCGTTCGGCATAAAGTACAACGCCTCGTTCAACTACGGACGTACGGACACCGAGCACAAGGCCGTGACCAAGGTTCTCAACGCCTATTCGTTCAGGACCGGCGATGTGGCCTACCGTTATGACAATCTGGACAACCTCTCAATTACGGAGAACACCAACTTCGCCTACAAGTGGATATTCCAGAACAGCCTCAACTGGGCCAAGACAATCGCGAAGAGGCACGATATCACTGCGATGGTCGGCTCGGAGACATATTACCAGAACAGCAACTCCTTGAACGCCAAGAAAAAGCGTCTTGAGAACGATCAGCTGATGGAGATGAACAACGCTTTGGATATGAACTCCATATCCGGCACTCAGACGGATTACGCCGCCGTGTCTGTCTTCGGCCGTCTCACCTACGCCTACGACAACCGCTACCTCTTCGAGGCCAATCTCCGTTACGACGGTTCCTCAAGGTTTGCCAGAGCTTCAAGATGGGGTCTGTTCCCGTCACTCTCGGCCGGTTGGAGAATCTCCGAGGAGTCCTTTATGAAGAACTCCGGAATCGACAACCTGAAGCTCAGGGCGTCCTGGGGTAAGCTCGGAAACAACAGCATAGGCAACTACGAATATATTCCTACATACGCCTCAGGATTTGAATATTCATTCGGCAACAAGCTGTCTTCCGGCATTGTGCAGTCGCTGTCCAACAGCGCGCTGACCTGGGAGACCACAACTTCCACCGACGTAGGACTTGAACTTGCTGTCCTTGACGGAAGGCTCACGTTCGAGACCGACTGGTACAACAAGGTCACCGACGGAATCCTCTACAAGGCACCGGTCTATGCGACTATCGGCAACAAGTCGGCTCCTTACCAGAACCTCTGCGAGGTGACAAACAACGGTATCGAGCTCACGCTTGGATGGAAGGACGACATCAAGGACTTCCACTACGGCATCACCGCCAACTTCACCCGCAACTGGAACTCCGTCAGCAAGTACAAAGGCCGTCTCAAGGCCGGCTGGGTGACTGATGAATATGGCAACCGCACCTACCAGAGCAACATCGGAGATGTCTCCACCGTGGTTGACGGCGCGAGGAGGGTGATGGAGGGCAAGCTCATCAACGAGCATTACCTTCTGAACACATATTCGGGAGACGGCTCCTATTTCTTCGCTGACGGTACCGTGAACCCTGCCGGCGGCCCTAAGGACGGTATGATCCGCACCCCGGACGATATGGCCTGGCTTGAGGCTATGGTAGCCTCAGGGAGCACATTCCTGCCGAACAAGACAATCGGCAAGAAGGGAATATGGTACGGTGACTACATCTATGCCGACGAGAACGGTGACGGAGTCTATGGCGACGCCAACGACTATATGTTCACAGGCACGTCTATGACCCCTAAGTTCTACTACGGATTCCAGGTTGAGCTCGGCTGGAAGGGAATCGATTTCTCGATGCTTTGGAACGGTTCGGGCGGAGCGCAGACCTACTGGAGATATGTCGGCTTCAACGCCTACTCCACCGGTACCAACTTCTCTCTTCCTAAGGACATCTCCTACAATCATTACTTCTATGATCCAGAGAATCCGGACGATCCGAGAACGAACATAACCTCGAAGCACGGACGTATGACGATGAACTACGGCTCGGAGCAGAACGGAGGCCAGTGCTATTCCAAGGTGTTCCTTTACGACACGGACTACCTTCGTCTTAAGAACCTCACCGTCGGCTACACCTTCCCTAAGAAATGGATGAAGAGGCTGACCGTCCAGGACTTCAGGATCTTCTTCAGCGGAGAGAACCTGCTGACCATCACCAAGTATCCGGGAATGGATCCGGAGATTTCCGAGAAGATGAACTACTACGCTCTTCTCCGCCAGTATTCTTTCGGTCTGAGTCTCAAATTTTAAACAATCGTCTGAAATGAAAAACATAACAAAGATAATGGCGGCCTTGACTTCCGCCGCCGCTCTGCTTGGCTGCAATGATTTTCTGGACAGGTTCCCTTACGACACCGTGAGCTCTAACACAGTGTACAGCTCGGCCACATTGGCGGAGAACGCCGTCACAGGAGTGTACAGCAACCTGCTCGCCAACTACAACAGCATAACAGGCACGAACTGGGACGCTTTCTCATCCGTTCTGGACGTGAACGACCAGAGCATCTCATTGAGATATCCTTTTATGCTTGGACTCGTGCAGTCCAACAACTCCCTTTTTCTCAGCACGTGGAAGACATTCTACGAAGGAATCAACAGGGCGAATGACGTGATCGCCAACATAGGCGGGACCACAGCCCTTTCCGAGGATGTCCGCACCCTCAGGATAGCCGAGTGCAAGTTCCTCAGGGCCTACTGCTACTACAGGCTGAACGCCCTCTGGCGCGGAGTCCCTGTCTATCTTGAGAACCTCGCTCCTTCTGAATATACAAGGGGGCGCGAGAGCGAGGAGCAGGTCTGGAATGTGGTTCTTGATGATCTCAATGATGTCATCGCCTGCGATATTCTTCCTGATAAGTACAGCTCCGGGAGCAGTGACTATGGCCGTATCTCCAAAGGTGCCGCATACGCCCTTCGCGGAAAGGTTTATATGTGGCTGAGGCAGTGGGACAAGGCCGAGGCCGATTTCCTAAAGGTGGGTGAGTGTGGCTTCGGATTGTTCAAGGGAGCCTACGCTGACATATTCACGGAGAAGAACGAGAAGTCGGATGAGATGGTGTTCTCCATCACGATGGAGGATCTTCCGTCGCACGGCAATGTCTATAGCCGCACCTACGGCAACTGGATGACAGCCGGAAACGGTCAGAGCCACTATTTTATGAATGTGAACTTCGTCAACTCCTACCAGTGGGCAGACGGAAGGCCGTTCTCTTTCGATGACATCATTCCGGGCTACGACGAGATGGACGTGAAGGCCAGAAGTGTCTATTTCCTCAGGAACAATATGACGGACACCGAGAAGGCCACGATGAAGGCCTACGGAGCGGATATGTCCCAGTATGACGAGACCGGCAACGAGGCCAGGATTCTCAAGGCCTACACCGGCAGGGATCCCCGTTTGGCCGCCACGGTCATCGCCCCTTACACCGATTATCTTGGAGGTTTCGCTTCCGGCGCGGCCAGAAACTATCAGACCAGATGGCCGTACCGTTCCGAGAACGCTCCTGACTTTGATCTCCGCACAGGTTCCCCTACCCATATGTACTACAGCATCCGCAAGTTCGTCACGGTCGGCAAGGAGCATATGAACGTGACCTACAATCCGGTGGATGTTCCTGTCATCAGGTACGCTGATGTGCTGCTGTGTCTTGCCGAATGTCTCAACGAGCAGGGAAAGACTGATGATGCGGTCGGCTATGTAAATGAGGTTCGTGGAAGGGCCGGGGTGGCCAAGCTCGATTCCGGCGCGGACTGGCTCAAGGTAACCGGTCAGGATGACCTCAGAAAGAGAATCCAGGACGAAAAACACTGGGAACTTGCCTGCGAGGAGCAACTTTATCTTGAAGAGCTCCGCTGGGGAATCTGGAAATCCAGCAAGTTCGACTTCGCCCAAGGTTTGCGGCAATGCTGGGGTGATCCTGTCTATGATTACACGTACGGCGGCGACTCTTACCTCAAGTGGCCTGTCCCTTCATCCGAGAAGGAGAAGAACCCGAATCTGGAACAGAACGACGGATGGTATTGATTGTGAGAATATTCATAAAATAAATTTGAACTGATAAAAATGAAACGACTTTTGTTGGCTTTGGCGATGTTCGCCTGCGCCGGAAACGCCGTCGCGCAGAACGGCAAGGAAGATGTGAAGGCCTGGGAGGGCACGATCGATATGCCCACCTACCTTTTGAACGACCCTGAGGAGGCTCCTATCTTTGAGAGGGACTGGTCCTACCAGAGGGCGCGCAGAAGCGTCTATCCTTACCTCCTGAACGACAATATGACCCGTCAGAAGGAGACTGTCACCTACAAGGCTCTTTATATGGAGAATGAATATGTTGAACTGTGCATCCTGCCGGAGATCGGCGGAAGGCTAATCTATGCCGTGGACAAGACCAACGGCTACGACATATTCTACCACAACCACGTGATCAAGCCGGCGAATGTCGGAATGCTCGGAGCCTGGGTGTCAGGCGGTGTGGAGTGGAACGTGTTCCACCATCACAGGGCCACGACCCACACCCCTTGCGACTACAGGATCGAGTGCAACGCCGACGGCAGCAAGACAATCTGGGTAGGGGAGACTGAATATCGCCACAGAATGTCCTGGGCGATAGGCGTGACCCTGCATCCTGGCAAGTCTTATATGGAGATCACCGGCCGTCTGATGAACTCCACGATGGACAACAACTCGATGCTCTACTGGTCGAATGTCTCCACGCTTGTGGACGAGAACTACCAGATCATATTCCCGCAGAGCGTTGAGTTCGCCACGTTCCACTGCAAAAACTGGATGGCTCACTGGCCGATCACCCACGAGCCGTTCAACGGAATGGATTTCTACAAGAACGGAATCGACGCTTCCTGGTGGAAGAACCACTATATGTCCAATTCGATGTTCGTCTATGACCTCAAGGAGGATTTCATCGCGGGTTACGACCACGGCCGTCACGCCGGAACGATGCTGACCGGCAACCACAACATCATCAAGGGTGGAAAGTTCTGGCTCTGGGGACCGAACTCGGAATGGGACACCAAGATCTTGACTGACAACTCCGGACACTATTGCGAGCTGATGGCTGGAGCGTATTCCGACAACCAGCCGGACTACAACTGGTCGGCTCCTTACGAGACGAAGGAGTTTTCGCAGTACTGGTACGGAATCCGTGATATGGAAGGAGTCAAGGCCGGAGACAGGCACGCCGCGATCAATATGGATGTGATTGACGGATCGAAGGTTCTTGTCGGAGTCAACACGACTGAGCCGATGAAGGGGCTGAAAGTCGTGCTCCGCTCCGCTGACGCTGAGGTATGGTCCGCCACGGCTGATGTGTCGCCTGACAAGCCGTTCGTCAACACTGTCAAACTGGACAAAGGCATCGACGCGAACACCTTGATGATGACTCTTGAGGACGCTTCCGGCAAGACGATGCTGACTTATAAGCCAGTTGTCAAGGATCCTAACAAGTCGCTGCCGGCCATTGTCGAGCGTCCTAAGCTCCCGAAGGAGATCGAGAACACAGAGGAATGCTATCTGGTGGGTCTTCGCAACCTCCAGTTCCACAATCCGTTCATCGATCCGACCGACTATTTCAACGAGGTCCTTCGCCGTGATCCGGGCGACACCCGGGCCAACACCCGTATGGGTGTGTGGTACAGGCAGAGAGGAGAGTATGACAAAGCCGCCGCTTACCTGCGCAAGGCTCTTGTCAGGCTCACTCACGACTACACCCGCCCGATGGACTGCGAGGCTATGTACAACCTCGGTCTGATTTTGAAGATCCAGGGAAAGACCGAAGCCGCTGTTGACACCCTTTACAGGGCCGTTTGGAACTACACCTACAATTCCGCCGCGAACTACCAGCTCGCCCAGATATATTCATCAGCCAAGGATTTTGAGTCTGCTCTTGAGCGTCTTGACGAGGCTGTGACCTACAACGGACGCAACTTCGAGGCTCTTGACCTCAAGGCAAGCATACTCCGTGAGCTTGGCAGGAAAGATGACGCTCTTGCCTGTGTGGACAGGGTTCTTGCTGAGGATCCGCTCAACTCCTACGCCGTCTCAGAAAGGGATATGCTCTGCGGAACCGATAGCCTGAAGGTCTTGATGCGTGACGAGGTAGAGTCTTATATTGAGTTGGCGCTCAAATATATGCATAATGGCTTCGAGGCGAAATCCGTCGAGCTTCTTAAATATGCTGACTCGATCAAGCCTTACCCGACGGTCAAGATGTGGCTGGGTTGGTTCGCTGACAAGGCCGGTGACAAGGCTGTGGCGGAGAAGTTCTTCAAGGAGGCCCTTGCTCTTCCTACAAGGTACTGCAATCCGTTCCGTCTTGAGACCATTGATGTGCTGAACCTTGCGATGAAATATTGCCCTGAAAGCGCCAAGCCTCATTACTATCTTGGCAACCTGCTGTACGACAAGCAGAAGGACAACGCCATCGCCCAGTGGAAGAAGTGCGTCGAGATGGATCCGTCCAACGCTATGGCCTGGAGGAATCTTGGTTGGGCGAACTGGCTCTATACCAAGAATTACGCCGAGGCCGCCAAGTACTATGAGAAGGCAGTGGATCTCGCTCCGGACAACGCATTGTTCCTTGAAGAGATCGATCAGGTCTATGAGGCCGGAGGATTTGATGTCAGAAAGCGCTTCGGACTTCTTAGGAAGCATCACGAGACCTGCGTCAAGCGTTACTATCCTCTCGCCGCCGAAGTCATCACAGGAACATTTGTCGGTGAATATGACTACGTGCTTAATCTGCTCAGAACCTGCTACTTCCCGACCCGTGAGGGTGTGGCCAACTTCCACGATGTCTATGTTGACGCACTTGTCCTCGCCGGCCAGAAGAAACTTGCCGAAGGAAACTCCAAGGAGGCTGTCGCCCTCTTCAACGAGGCCTTTGAATATCCTGTCAATCATCAGGTGTTCCTTGTCGATGAGCGCACGCCACGTGACGCGCAGATTTGGTGGAACATAGCCAAGGCTTACGAGTCCGCCGGACAGAAGTCAAAGGCGATGGCCGCCTGCAAGAAGGCCGCAGCGGTCGATGACAAGGGGACTGACTACCGTTATTGGAAAGGCCTTGCATTGGCCAAACTCGGAAAGTCCGCTGAGGCTAAGGCTTTGTTTGACGGTCTTGTAGAGTCTGGAAAATCCGGCATCGTGACCGAGTTCGTCAACTTCTACGGAGCCGAGGGCACAACCGGTTCGACAGTCGAGGGCATCAACACCAAGGCTTATTACACGATGGGGCTTGGATATCTTGGCCTTGGCGAGACTTCTGAGGCCAAAAAGTGCTTCGAGGAATCAGTAAGGCTGAAAATCGACAACCTCTGGCCGAACGTAATGCTCAAAGATCTGAAATAAACGCTTGAATATGTTAAAGTTGCATAAAACGATCGTTCCTGCCTTCCTCCTCCTCCTTCTGGCCGTCGGCTGCGGCCGGGAGGAATGGCCGGAGACCAAGGATGTGAGAATATCCTGGGACCGCTCCACGTTCACGGAGATGACATCCGTCAACGTGGCCGGCGAAGGATTTGTCGAAGAGAACCTCTACTATCCTCGCATCAAAAGGCTTTCCGACGGAACTCTCCTGATGTCTTTCGAGAACGACCATTTCGGATGGGATGTCTATGTGCGTAGGAGCGAGGACGACGGCAAGACCTGGTCTGACGCGAATCTGTTGGTGAAGACTTCTCCGGCTGTCTCGACGGTAGGGGAGGACGAGAAGGTCTATGTGAATCCTGACTTTATCGAGTTGAATGACGGACGGATTCTCCTGGCCTACCAATGGAGGTACAAGAAGGGCTACAACGACCTTCCGAACACGAACGAGAATTGCGGGATCGAGGTGATGTTCTCCAGTGATTTCGGCAAGACGTTCTCAGAGCCGGTTGAGGTTTACCGTGGAAGATGCTGGGAGCCGGCTATGCTCCAGCTTCCTTCCGGAGAGATCCAGATGTACATAACCTCGTCACAGGAACTTATCGACAATATGTCCGCTCCGCAGACGGTGGTGATCCGCTCTTTTGACGGAGGAAAGACCTGGCAGGGGAAAGAGCGTTGCGGGATTGATGATAATGAGGTGATAGCCAGGACTGTGGATTCCCGTTCGACTTACGACGGGATGCCTTCGGGAGTGTGGCTTGACGACAACAATGGCATCGCTGTTCCTATCGAGGTATGGCACGGCAAATGGGTGGTTGACCAGACTCCTGTAGTGGTTAAGACGGACGTTGAGACCAACTGGCACCGTGACCTGGAAAGCATCCGCAAGACCGGCGGACCGGAGTGGCCGATGAAGAAGCAGCTGAACAAGGACTTCTACGGCTACGGGCCTTACAGTACCAAACTGGGAACCGGAGAGATGGTTGTGCTCAGCAACGGCCAATACAAAGGCCAGCAGGGCATCTGGACATTCATCGGTGACAGAAAGGCCGACAATTTCACCAACGCCTCGTCGCCGTTCGACGGCTATTGGGGCTCGGTGGATTACATCGGTGACAACAAGATTATCGCCACCGGAACGGTCAAGTACCAGCAAGATGGCAGGACAAGAGGCCTGGTAAGGGCCATAACCGGCCGTCTGAACTATTCCAAGACCCTTGTGAAAGGGAATATCGAACCTTGGCCGCTTAGGGGATTCAGTCCGGACAGCAACGACTGTTGGTTCCTTGGACATATCTCCGACTCAAGAATATTCACGGATTTTGGTTGGACCGACGAGAATTTTATTTTGATTTCGTACCTTTACGACAATAAACTCACTGCGCTGACCACCGAGAATTCCGATGCTGTCGAACTTCTGCTGGCCAGACTCGGCGGCCCGCAGTACAAGATTGTCGTCAACGGGGCGGGTGCTTATGTCGTCTATGTCGAGGACAACTTCTCGTGGAAGAAGGTTTCGGAAGGAACTTCAGACTTAGTGGAAGTGGTTGGAACTCTGAACGATGACTCTGACGAGGATCTTGGTTTTGCCGTCAAACTGTCCGTTCCGTGGAATATTCTCGGAGGTAAACCGTCCGCCGGAGAGGTGATGAAGGCCCATCTAAGGCATCATTACAAGGACAAGACTTCGGAGAAACCGGCCTGGCAGATCGAGGACGTTGAAGGGGAGAACTCCGATTATCCGGCCGAGTGGCTCAGCCTGAGGTTGAAATGAAATATTGATGAATGATATTTATGAATAGAAAAGGTATATTCACTGTTCTTTTGGCTTCTTCCGTGCTTGCGCTTCTGGCGTGTAAGCCGGAAGATCCTGGTAATGAAGGAGGCAAGAGTGGGGAGTCCGTCTCCAAGACGCTGAAACTGACTCCATTCAGCGAACTCAACGCCGGCGAGGATGCCATCAATTCCCATTCGGATGACTGGCAGCGTTCGGTGCTTTCGCTGAATTACCGTTCGATAGTGAACGTGAACGGTTCCGCTGTGCTGGGCACAGAGTCTCCGGCATATTCAAGGATTGTTAAACTTGCTGACGGAACGTATATTCTTACAGCTCAGGACTATTATTCCGGAGGGAACGGTTCCACCGTCTTTTGGGCGACCAGTCCGGATCTTGTGAACTGGACAGGCAAGGGTAAGCTGTTCGCTTCGTACAGTCTCACAAACGCTCGCGGGCAGGATGCCACAAGGCTTTTCACTAACGGTTTCGGCAAGGTTTTGAGCAATGGCGATGTCTTGATGTTCGCTTCATTCAGAACTACCGGCACTTACGCTTTCTGGCAGTGGCGTGACGAGCAAGGGATTGTGATGAGGCGCAGCTCGGACAACGGCAAGACCTGGAGCGAACCATTTGAGGTTTACCGTGGCCCCAACTGGGAGGCGATTATGCTTGAGGAGGCAGACGGTGACCTTGAACTCTATTTCTCGGAAAGCCGTCCTTGGATCTCCGGTAGCCATTCCGGCACGTCTATGGTGCGTTCAACCGATGGAGGAAAGACTTGGTTGCCGGAACTCGGAAAGGAGCCGTACCGTGTCATCAGGCACACTTGGTACGACGAGCATCAGGACAAATGGCTGTTCACCGACCAGATGCCGGGACTTATCATCCTGAATGGAAGCCGTCAGAAGGCTGGTGTCTTCGAGTCCGCGCACGATTACCCGACAGGAGGCAAGGTCAATTTCAACATCGCGTTCGCCTGGTCACCGGAGGACGGAAACTGGAAATATATCAGCGGAGAGGAGAGGAACGGTTCCGGTCTGGATGTGAAATCCGCTCCGGTCGGCCCGGCTGAAAGGGCCATCGACCTTTGGAAAGGTGGAGCTCCGAGCCTCCAGCAGTTTCCTTCGGGCGAGACCGTCGTCTCATATGGTGAGTCAACTTACCTGTGGGAGCGTGTCGGTGACTCCAAGGCGAAGAACTTCGGAGAGCCGTTCAAGCATCTCCCGGCCAAGGGTTCCTGGGGAGCCTTGATGATTGACAACCCGCACGAGATTGTGGCGTATATGCGCAACAGCACCGACAACAAGAACATCTGTGTGACTCTTTGCAAGCAGGCACTTAACCATAGCATCAAGGCCTCGTCACACAAGGTTTCCGCCGACGGGGACAATTCTGACTGGCTCAAGACTGACGATGCGTTGTTCGTCGGTGGCAAGTGTCAGGCTCAGGCCACTTTGAGGTGTGCGGCTGACGCTGACAACCTATATTTTTTGGTTGAGTCTCTGGATGAGAACGTCTCGAAGGATGACTATATTCAGTTGTTCCTTGCACAGCCTGACCAGACAGCCTTGAATGGCAAGTCCGTGAGGGTGAAGGTCGGTCTTTCCGGTGTCCGCAACCAAGGAAACTACGCCGGAGGCTGGTTCGAGAAGGATCTCGGCGTGAAGGCGTATGTCAGCTATGACGCGACCCTGTCCGATTCTTCCGACAAGGACAACGGCTGGCTTGCGGAGATTGTCGTTCCACGCTCGTCGGTCGGAATCCAGGACGGCAAGGTGCTTGTCAATCTGGCTTTGTTCGATATGGAAGGCGGCGAGGACGCGATCATCCCTACCGGGGAGCGAAATCCTCAGAAATGGATGCTTGTCTCTGGCTTGTAATCTTTTCTTCTTCACTGCTTGCAGTGAAAGCAAGTCCCTCCCCCGAGGGGAGGGACTTAGGGAAGGGGTAACGTGAATTGATATGGGTGGGCAATCACCCTCGAACGTGAAATAATGTTTTACACAACAAGTAGTTGCCTACTTGCGAAAGTTGAGTTATGAATATCAGGAATTTGGCTTTGGCTTTGATGCTGTCGCTGGCATCTGTCTTTGGCGCTGATGCGGCCAGATCAGCCCGTGGAGTCACCAGCAAAAGTTTCGGCACTTTGTCGGACGGCACTCCGACTCTGATTTACCGCCTCGTCAACTCTTCCGGCGCCAGTATGGAGGTCACGGATTATGGCTGCCGGGTCGTCAGGATCAGCGTTCCCGATCGTAACGGCAAGATTGACGATGTCGTGCAGGGCTGCGGTGACATCCGCACCTTCGAGACAGGTAAGGAGAGGTTCTTCGGTCCGGTTATCGGTCGTTTCGGCAACAGGATTGACGGCGGAAAGTTCACTCTTGACGGTGTCGAGTACAAGCTCAACGCTAACGAGAAGTTTGACGGAGAGCCGGTGATCTGCCACGGCGGCGTGAACGGCTTTGACAGAAAGGTCTGGAATTCAGAACCTTTGGTTGAAAAGCATAGG
Organism: Bacteroidaceae bacterium; assembly: GCA_963660255.1. Taxonomy (GTDB): domain Bacteria; phylum Bacteroidota; class Bacteroidia; order Bacteroidales; family UBA932; genus Cryptobacteroides. Next base: position 11,347 of record CAVKYA010000031.1, read on the forward strand.
GTAGGGGTACGTTTCACCCGCCTTAGCCCTGACGGCGAGGAAGGTTTTCCCGGGAATATGAACTGCACCGTCACTTATTGGTGGACTGATGACAATGTGTTTAAGATTGAATATGAAGCCACGACGGATAAGCCGACAGTTGTGAACCTTTCCAACCACACCTACTTCAACCTCAAGGGACAGGATGGCGGCTACGTTATGGATCATATTCTTAAAGTGGATGCGGACAGGTATTTCCCGAACAATTCGCATTTCGTTCCGAAAGGTGACGCTGAGCCGGTGGAAGGCACTCCGTTCGATATGCGTGAGCCGCATCGTGTGGACTATGCTATCGACACTCCGAACGAGCATTTCATCACGATGCGTGGTTTCTCCGTCTGCTGGTACCTGAACAAGCCTCTCGGGGAGTTCGGCAAGGCCGCAGACCTCTATGAGCCTCGGTGCGGACGTGGTGTCGAGACGTGGACCACGGAGCCCGGCCTTCTGACCTTCACCGCCCGTTCTTTCAACGAGAAGATGATCGGCAAGAACGGCAAGCCGATGGAAAAGTTCGGTGGTATGCTTCTGGAAACCATCCATTTCCCTGACTCCCCGAACCGTCCCGACCTCCCGTCCACCGTACTCCGTCCCGGCGAGACCTACCGCTCCACGACCGAGTACCGCTTCTACGCTAAGTGATCCGGTCACTGTGGTTCGGCGGGCTCACCAACCGTTTGTCGAAGTGACAGGATTACCATAACAAATGCAGCGGTCACTGTGGTTCGACAAGCTCACCAACCGCATGTCGAAGTGACCTCCTAACAAGAAATACAACCGTGGTTCTACAGAACAGCCCTCTGTAAAACCACGGTTACTGCATATAAAAGTTGCACCCAATAGTACGTTTTTTCTCCGCCAATTACTATTTTTGCAAATAACACAAAAGCAAAACCCATCGCTATGCCAGAATTGTCAATAGCCAAGTCCCTGAACAAAGCCTACAAGCAACTCCCTGTGGACAAATCTGATTTCGAGATATTCAAAGATCAGCTTCGCATCTTCTACGAGCAGATCGAGCACATCGACACCGAAGAGAAGGTGAAAGGCGACCTGATGGACTTCCTGAAACAGACGTTCTACGGGCAGGACTACAAGGTCTCCCCGAACGGCAAAATCGACTGCGCCATCCACCTTGGAAGCGGCATAGACGCGCCTGTGGGCGTGATCTGCGAGGTCAAGATGCCTTCCAACACATCCGAGATGGTCACAAGGGGCGATCTGAACCGCAAGGCGATGCAGGAACTTCTGCTCTACTGGCTGCGCGAACGTGTGGGGAAAAAGAATATCCAACTGAAGAAACTGATAGCCACCAACGTCTATGAGTTCTTCATATTCGACGCCCAGGAGTTCGAACGCGTCTTCTATTCCAATAAACGCCTTCTCCGGCGTTACGAGGAATTCAACTCCGGCAGCCTCACCTCGGAAAAGACCGATTTCTTCTACAAGGAGATAGCGTCCGAGTGCATAGCGGCGGTGGCTAATGACATTGAATATGTCTGGTTCGACATCCGGAAGTACAAGCCGTTCCTGAGCGGTGGGGAAGACCGTAAGCTCATCGACCTTTACAAGGTCTTCAGTCCGGAGAACCTTCTCAAGAAGCAGTTCCAGACCGACAGTAACAAACTGAACACCAAGTTCTACAGCGAACTCCTCCACATCATCGGCCTTGAAGAGGTCGAGGACAAGGACAGCCATAAGCGCATCATCACCAGACTCAAGTCAGGCGAGCGAAACCCTGCGTCGATACTTGAGGACGCTATGACGATTCTGGACGCGGAGGACTGGCTGGACAGAGTGCCTCGCCTTTCGTCCTACGGGGCAGACCGTGAGGAGCGGATGTTCAACGTAGCCCTTTCCCTGTCAATCTGTTGGGTGAACAGGGTTCTGTTCCTGAAACTGCTTGAGGCTCAGTTGATCAAATACCACAAGGGCGACCGGTCATATTCATTCCTGAATCCGTCGATGATTCCGGATTATGACGAGCTCAACAAACTGTTCTTTCAGGTTCTCGCCAAGCGTCCGGAGGATCGCCAGGCGAATGTAAGTTCCAAATATTCAAAGATTCCGTACCTGAACAGCTCGCTGTTTGAGATGAGTCAGCTGGAATCGGAAACCATCCGCGTGAGCAATCTGGGCGGAGGGGAACTGCCGCTTTGCGCCGGAAGTGTAATGAAGGATGTTCGTGGCGGCCGCCTGCCGGCGCTCCGCTATCTGCTGGAGTTCCTTGACTCGTACGATTTCTCCGGAGACGGTTCGGAAGACGTGTGCGACAACGCCAAGACCCTGATCAGCGCCTCGGTCCTGGGTTTGATATTCGAGAAGATCAATGGCCATCACGACGGTTCGGTCTTCACGCCCGGAGCCGTGACTATGTACATCAGTCAGGAGGCCATCAGACGTGCGGTAGTCGGCAAGTTCAATGAGGCTATGGGTTGGAGCTGCCGTGATTATGACGCGTTGAAAGACAGGGATTTGGATGATCTGCGCAAGGCGAACGACATAGTGGATTCGATGAAGGTCTGCGATCCTTCCGTCGGCTCGGGACATTTCCTTGTCTCCGCTCTTAACGAGATCATCAGGACGAAGTATGATTTAGGAATATTGCTGGACCGCGATGGCCGCCGCATCAAGAAGCAGGACTACAGCATAGAGATTGTGAATGACGAGCTGATGGTCTCGGACGCGGACGGCGAGCCGTTCTCATATATTCCCGGAAACCCTGAGTGTCAAAGGATTCAAGAGGCACTATTCAGCGAGAAGCGTCGCATCATCGAGAATTGCCTCTTCGGAGTGGACATCAACCCCAACGCCGTCAACATCTGCCGCCTAAGGCTCTGGATCGAACTCCTGAAAAACGCCTTCTACACCAAGGAAAGCGGCTACACCGAGCTGGAGACCCTCCCGAACATCGACATCAACATCAAGGTCGGCAACTCCCTCCTGCACCGCTACGACATCACCCAGGACATCTCGGAGATCCTCCGCGATTCCGGAATATCCATCAATGAATATAAAGCCGCGGTCTCCGACTACAAGAACGCCCGCACCAAGGAGCGCAAGCGTTCGCTTGAGGCAATGATACGGCAGATCAAGTCCGGCCTTCACACCCAGATGGGGATGAACGATCCGAAACTTTTGAGACTGAACAAGTTGAAAGGCGAGCTGCACAACCTGAAAGCCCCTCAGCTTTTCGAGACCAGCAAAAAGGAACAAGCTCAGTACGACAAGAAGATCAAGGACTTGAAGTCACGAATATCCCGTCTTCAGGACGAGGTGGACTCCATCCGCGACAACCGCTTGTTCGTCGATGCCTTCGAATGGCGCATAGAGTTCCCTGAGGTGCTTGATGAATATGGCCGCTTCACCGGTTTCGACTGCGTTGTCGGCAACCCTCCGTACATCCAGCTTCAAAAGATGGGCGAGGGAGCCGATGCCCTAGCCAAGATGGAATATGCCACCTACGAGCGCACCGGTGACATCTATTGCCTGTTCTACGAGCTTGGCTGGCAGCTGCTTAGGCCGTCCGGCCTCCTGTGCTTCATCACCTCGAACAAATGGATGCGTGCAGGTTACGGTGAGAACACCAGATCTTTCCTTTCCGACAAGACCAATCCTCTTCTTTTGGTGGATTTCGCCGGAGTGAAAGTCTTCGACAGCGCCACCGTGGACACCAACATCCTCCTCTTCGAGAAGTCCCCGAACACCAGTAACACCCTCTGTGCCGTGACCTCCGGCCAGTCCCGTGATGTCATCAGTAATCTCGGCGTTTACGTTCAGCGTCAAGGCATCGTCTGCGGATTCTCCGGCCCCGATGCCTGGGTGGTCCTGAGCCCCATCGAGCAGAGCATCAAGCGCAAGA
>CAVKYA010000032.1:0-15110 GCA_963660255.1 Bacteroidaceae bacterium
TTACTGTGACAGGTACTGTCGTGGATGAGAGGGGAGAGCCTCTGCCGGGCGCGTTCGTGCTTGTGCCGGGGACAACCAACGGCACCTCCACCGATGCCGACGGCAAGTTCTCTATCAGTGTGCCCGCCGGGAGTGCCTTGGAGGTTCAGTTTATGGGCTATGAGACGAAAAAGGTCTCGGTGCCCAAGGAACGCAGGAACATCTCCGTGTCATTGTCTCCGGACAAGAACCTTACACTTAACGAGGCTGTCACCATCGCTTACGGCTCGGTGCGCAGGCAGGACCTGACCGGTTCCGTGACCAATGTGAAGATGGCCGATGTGAAGGACGCTCCTGTCCTTTCCGTTGACCAGGCTCTTCAGGGCAGGATCGCCGGTACGGACATTATGACCACATCCGGTGAGCCGGGCGCGGCCACATCCATCCGCATCCGAGGAACCCGTTCGATCATCGCGTCCAACGAGCCGCTTATCGTGGTTGACGGCGTGATGGATGCCGTGTCGGATCTGGGTGACCTAAACTCGGCCGACATCGAGTCCATCTCCGTGCTCAAGGACGCTTCGTCCACGGCCATCTACGGTTCCAGAGGCTCCAACGGTGTCATCATCGTCACCACACGGCAGGGCTCGACCGGAAGCAAACCGAGGATCACTTTCAAGGCCGAGGCCGGAATAAGCCAGCTGCCTAAGAAACTGGATCTGATGAACGCCAGCGAGTTCGCCCAGTACAGGAATGACATCGCTCTGTATATGTCCTCCAACACGGATGCTGTGCCGGGGGCGGCTCCTTCCGAATATCCTTATCCGGATCCCCTTTCCTACGGGCAGGGCACCGACTGGATCGGGGCGATAATGAGGACGGCGGCTTACCAAAACTACAACCTTTCCCTTTCGGGAGGCAACAAGGAGGCTTCATACTATGCCTCCCTCGGTTACAACGACACCGAGGGTATCGTGAAGAACAGCGGCCAGACAAGATACACAGGCAGGATCAACCTCGACCGTCAGCTGTTCAAATGGATGAAGATCGGCTACAAGGGATCCTACACCTACCGTTCGCAGGACAGGCTTCTTGCCAACATCGGAGGCACGAGCACCCGTTCTGCGATGTACCTGAGTCCGCTTCTGAAGAAGACCGACTATTATATTACAGATGACGAAGACAATGTCACCACGACATACAATCCTCCTACCGCCCTCATCGCTATGAGGACCAACTATGTGACGAGACTTTCGGCGAACCATTCCGTCTATGTGGAGATCGAGCCGGTCAAGAATCTGAAACTCAGGAGCAGCAACTCCTACTACAGCTACCAGCAGCACGGTTTTGTCTATAATCCGAGCACCCTTCCGGCCAAGAATCCGGGAGAGGGCGGAGACGCCACCAGAAACGAGCGGGACGATATGACTCTGTCCAGCGAGAACACCGTCACTTACGCTATGAAGAAGAAAGGACACAGGTTTGATGTACTCGGAGGATTCACGGCGTACAGGTTCAAGTCCGACAGGCTGGCTCTTTCCGGCTCAGGCTATATGGTGGATGACGTGAAATGGAACAATATGGGCGGCGTGACCGATAAGAACACTCTCAGTCCAAGCTCGGCTTCCGTCTCGACGACCAAGATGTCTTTCCTCGCAAGAGCCAACTATAATTATAAGTCACGTTATTATATCACAGTGACAGGCCGCGCCGACGGCGCTTCCAATTTCGCTGCCAACAACAAGTGGGGATTCTTCCCTTCGGCGGCCTTGAAATGGAACGTCAAGAAGGAGAACTTTCTGAAGCACGTATCCTGGATCGACGAACTCTCTCTCAGGCTCAGCGCCGGACGCACCGGAAATGATGCGGTTGATGCTTACAGAAGCCTTGAGATGCTCTCCACCACTTCCAAGGGTTATATATTCGGAGGAAGCCAGCAGGCGGCGTATTTCAGGGGACAGCTTCCAAGCCCGGACCTTACCTGGGAGAAGACGGATCTGTACAACATTGCGACTGATATGTCATTCTTCAACAGCCGCCTGAATGTCACGGCCGAGGCCTACGTCTCCAAGACAAGGGATCTTCTTATGGAGGTGCAGGTGGCTTCCCAGACTGGATTCAACTCCCATTTCGTGAACCTCGGCAACACCTCCAACTACGGAGTGGAACTCTCCATCGAAAGCCGCAACATCGTGAGGAAGGGCTTCACCTGGACCACGAACCTTACGCTGTCCCACAACAAGCAGAATGTGGACAACATCGGAACCTCTGAATATGTCTCTGTGGCTGACTCGGGCGGAAACAATCCGTTTATGATGCACGGATTCGTGAAAGGCTATCCGCTCAACGCCCTTTGGGGATTCCGCTACGCCGGGGTATGGCACAACACTGACGAGTTCAAGCGCAACGAGGTCACACACGCCTACACGTCATCCTCCGTGATCACACCGGACAAGTACGACATCAACTTGGGAACGCCTCGCTACTACGATATGAACAATGACGGAACGCTTGACCAGCAGGATCTTGTCTATCTTGGCAACGCCGATCCGTGGCTGTACGGAGGCTTGCAGAACACGTTCACATTCGGGGATTTCCGTCTCGGAGTCTATGTGGCCTACTCGTTCGGCGGAAAAATCTACAACTACTCCGAGCTGTTTATGGCCGGAGGAAACACCACGAACCAGTACCGGTATATGGTCAACGCCTGGCATCCTGTCAGGAATCCGGATTCGGACTATCCGAGGGCCGGCGGAACGATGTCCAAGGACGTGCCGAGCGACAGGATGGTCTATGACGCGTCCTACGTCAGGCTGAAGAATGTGTCGTTGGGCTACACTTTCGACCTTTCCAAGAAAGTCAAGTGGCTCAGGGACATAACCTTGAATCTCAGCGGTGAGAACCTTCTGCTTTGGAAGAAGTACAACGGATTCGATCCGGATGTCTCATCCTCGGGCAGCGAGTCCACGCTGAGGCGTCTGGATATGGGCGCTTACCCTAAGGCGAGAACCATAGTGTTCAGTGTGCAGTTCAGATACTAATCTTGGGCAGAAATGAAACTTAAGAATATAATATTGATAATGATTTGTGCCGCCGCCGCGTTCTCGGCGTGCAGCCTTGAGGAGGACACGTCCACATTCGCCAACTCCAAGGCGTTCTACAAGAACGAGCAGCAGTGCCGGGCGGCGTTGAACTCCTGCTATATTCCGATGAAGGATCTCTATTCCTACAAGATGATGCTCGCCACGGAGTGCGCGACAGACCTTGCATATTCAAGATCATCGACGCAGGACGCGCAGCTGGACATCTCTCCGGCGAACCCTCGTTTCGGCGCCGATGTCTGGAACAACGGTTACAAGGGTGTCCGCTACTGCAACGAGGCCATCGCCGGGATCGAGGGCTCCAACCTTGACGACAAGGTAAAGACTCCTCTGGCGGCCGAGGGCAAAATTATGAGGGCCTTCTATTATTGGCTTATGACATCGTTCTTCGGGGATATTCCTTTCTACACGGAGGACGTTGCTGACGAGGCGACTCTCGCGAAGGTTGCTAAGCTTCCTCGTATGTCGGCGGACTCGACCCGCGCGTGGCTTATCAAGGATCTTCAGGAGTGCCTGCCGAGCCTTCCTTTGAAAAGATCGTCCGAGATCTCCGACAACAGGGTCGGAGCGGCTGTCGGCTATATGCTGATCGCCAAGATGGCCCAGTGGAACAAGGAGTGGCAGGTGTCGTTGGACGCGTGCAGGAAGATCGAGGAAATCTACGGTTCGCTGGAGCAGTATCCGCTTTCCGACATCCCGTTCAGGATGAAGAACACACCTGAGTCCATCCTTGAGGTTCAGCACACCTATTCAGCGGGGGGACTGGACTACACCTCCAACCTGGCCTGCCTTTGTATGCCTTACAGAAGGAGCGGCAACAAATATGACGGTGTCGTGATCGAGGAACTGGGCGACAATGCGACGTGCTGGGCTCCGGCGCAGGCCAACAGCTATCTCGTGAACAACCTGCTCGCCGAGGAGAACAACGACCTCCGCAGGCCGATGACAATCGTCAGGGAATGGAACGGGCAGATGTTCAACACGATGAAAAACACCACTACGACAGCCTTCCTGGGACCTAAGTTCTGGTGTCCGAATATGCAGAGCAACCACGACTACAACAACTACAAGATTTTCCGCTACGCAGATGTCCTGCTTATGATCGCCGAGGCTCACTGTATGCTTCAGGATGATATGGACGCGGCTCTGAGGTATCTGAATATGACGAAGACCCGGGCCGGAATAAGGCTTTATGACAAACACACGTGGAAGAGGATCCGCGAGGAGATTATGGCTGAGCGTGGCCGCGAGCTTTTCGGGGAGTTCCAGAGAAAGTTCGACCTCGTCAGGTGGGGAACCTGGTACGAGCGCACGGAATCCGAGACCAGATCCGTGGCCCTGAAGACCAACATCCTCCCTTGCCACAGGTATTACCCGATCCCTGCCGTGCAGGTGGCCTACTCGGGCTATGCGCTTGACAATAAGGAATATGAACAATACGGAGTACAATAATAAACACTGATTGAATATGAAACATACAACCATACTTAGAAATGCCCTGACAGCGATTCTGGCCGCGGCCGCTCTTTTCGCGGCCTCCTGTCAGCAGGAGAAGGAGTCTCCGACAAGGATGTCGCTGGCTGTCAATGACACTACGATGAACCTTTCCAGCAAGGCCAGCCAACAGCACGTGCTGGTCTATGCCAAGGGAAGCTGGAACGCCCGGCTGGACGGAAACACCGACTGGGCCACGCTTGACAAGGCTGACGGTTCGGGTAACGGAGAGTTCATCCTGAACGTCACCGGCAACGATGGGCTGCGCCGCCGCGCGGATGTCGTGCTGACGGCCTCCGGCGTGAGCAAGACCATTTATATTCATTTGAATCAGGATGGCGCGCTTGGAAACCCTAAGATCACGTTCGAGGACACGGACAAGCACTACATAGCCTGGTCCACAGATGATTACATCGCGTTCAAGTCTAATGTGGACGAGTCTCTGATGAAGGCCGAGGCCTCCGAGGATTGGGTGACCGGACTTACTGTCGGGGACAGCAAGCTGAGCTACAGCGTGGGCGAGAACACGACCGGGGCGGAGCGTACCGCGACCTTGATCCTTTCCTATACGGATGACGAGGCCACATACCGCGCCACCGCGACAATCACACAGGGCTCCGAGGCCGGTTACCTTACCCTTGACGAGACTCAGATGACCGTTGAGGCCTACGCTTCGGCCAAATCCGTGACCTGGAAGGCCAACCTCGGGACATTCTTCCCTTCACTGACATATTCAGTAACATACGAAGGCACGCAGAAGGACTGGATCTCGGATGTGGTGATGTCGGAGGAAGGCGTCACGTTCAATGTCGCCGCCAACGAGATAAAGTCCGAGCGCACGGCCACAATCAAGTTCGAGCTCGCCGAAAAAGGCGTTTCCGCCGAACTCAAGGTGACACAGGTTATCCCTACCAAGCAATATTCATTCGCCGAGCTCCGCGCTCTTCTGACTTCCGCCGGTGAATATAAGTTCGACGGTGACTGGTTCGAGGCTGTGGCGGTGGCTGACGGCGGAAAGGAGAATATGGACACGAATCCTATGCTTTCGGCTTCATCCATTGACTACAACGAGTCCGCCACGACGAATTATCTTCAGGGAGTTGACGGGAAGTATGGCCTCAAGATCAAGGTCGCCACAGCCGCCGACAACACCCTCAAGAGAGGCGACAAGGTCAAGGTCTCCCTTACCGACGCGACACTTGTGCGTGAGGACAATCCGGTAAGGTACACCCTCAAGGGGCTTACGGCAAACAGCCTGACGGTTGAGTCCAGCGGCAATGTCACATCTGTCTCCAAGACCGTGTCACAGATCGGTGAAGATGACATCTACACGCTTGTCACCCTGAAGGGTGTGGAGATCGCGTTCGGCTACGGAAGCTACAACAACGTCCGCACGACCTGGATCAGCACAAATATGCAGAATTTCGACTACAGGATCCTTCGTGACGCGAGCGGAGCGTGGATGAATATGCTTGTGAACTGCGACACTCCTTGGGCCATCACAGACAACGGTGTGCCACAGGGCTCTGGCGACATCACGGGCGTAGTCGTAAGCTCGACATCTGATTTTCACAGCGCCGAGCAGCTCGGAAAGTATCAGATACGTCCTATCGACTTGAGTGACATCGATTTGAAGACCACTGGATTCAGCGAGACCCTTGTCGAGTGGTTCTGGCCAGGATCACCGAACGAGCATAAGACCGGTGACACTTTCAATCCGTCTATCGGAACGGGCGTGATGAGCAGTGTGGGAGGAAAGTCCAACCAGACAGACTCGTTCCTCAACTTCACCGGCAAGCCTGACACCGCCACCGACAGGGCCAGGGCACCACGTTTCGACGCGATATGGTGGAAGTCCGGAGCCGCCAACTCATACGTGCAGTGGTCGTTCTCGACAGCGTCCGTAAGCGGAAAGAAACTGGCGTTCATCTTCTCGTCCTCGATGGGACAGATGCAGGAAAGCGCCACGGGACAGGCTCCGGTCAACTGGAATCTGGAATATTCCACAGACGGAACCAACTTCAAGACGGTGAAGAAAGTCCTGATCAGGCCTCTTCCTGCAAAGACTTCCAAGATGAAGTCCCTTCCTGCCGCCCTTGATGAATATTGCATTGACCTCCCTGCCGAGGTCGCCGGCAAGGACAACGTCATCATCCGTCTCATTCCTGCGGATGACATCACAATTGATTTCAAGACTGGTGAGTACACCGAGCACGTGACTTACGCTAAAGCCCAGTATATGCGTTTCGGCGCTGTCGCTGTCAAATATGTAAAATAGTGAGTATGAATAAGCTATATACGACTCTTCTGACTCTCTCCGCAGTGTGGGCTTTCTCGGCCTGCACGGCGGATGATGTGGAGAGGTTCGAGTTCTCGGAATTCGGAATCTCCCAGTCCGAGGTCATATTCCCGGCCAGGGCGGAATACAATGACGGGAAGGTTGTGACCGATCTCAAGAAGGACATTCAGGTGCTCTCGAACCAGGACTGCTTCATCACCTACTGTGACGGAGAGGTCGATTGGATGAGGATCAGGAATTTGGAGGACTATCAGGTCTGCCGTCAGATCGCCTTCACGGGGGACTGCTCCTTCCGCATTGAGTGTGACCAGAACGATGACTATGCCAGGATGGTGAAGCTTTTGGTGAAGACGGCCTCCCGCACCGACACCTTGGTGGTCCGCCAGAGCGGAAAACGGGTGCCAAGCCTCAAACTGGCTTCCAGCTCCCTCATCCTTGATGGAAGCAAAGGCGGCTCGCGGAGTGTGGAATATTCAACGAATATCACAGACCTCGAATCCCTTGCGTGCGTTGTAAACTATCCGTCCGACCAGAAATGGATCACTTCCGCCACTGTGGGGGACGGCTCGTTGACAATCAACTACGACGCTAACGCCGACAAGGAGAACCTTCGCACCGCTTCCGTGAAGCTTTCCTACACTGACGGATTCGGGACTGAATATTCACAGACTTTGTACGTCATCCAGAAGACCGGAAACGACGGGCTGGGCAAGTCGATGTCGTTTCCCGAGATCCGTTCTATGGGACGTGCCGGAGAGAATGTCACCATTGATGACTATGTGATGCTGGAGGGCTATGTGGTCGGAAACAAGGAATCCGGCAACAGTGGGGAGAACGAGAAACTCTCCACCACAAGCACGGACAACACCTCTTATTTGAAGGACATCTATGTGGAGAGCCTCGATGCGGCTTATGGTTTCCTGATAAAGGCCGAGACTGTGGAGGACAACATATTCTCACGCTATGACAAGGTCACCCTGCTGCTCAAGGGAATGACTATCAGGAAGGAACTTGAGCCGGAAAGGTATGTCATTGAGGGCTTTACGACGGCCAATGTGGTCGGACGCGAGGCAGGCACCTCCGCTCCGGAGAAAGAGAAATATATCTCGGAACTCACGGACAATGACCTTTATACGCAGGTGACGCTGAAGGATTGCGAGTTCGCTGTCAGGAAAGGCTCCCTGACTCCGGTCAACGATGCCTACACCCTTTCAAGCGGCAAGGGTCTTATCTCCAAATATCCTCGTCTTGTGCGTGACATTCAGGGCAACTCCATCTACACTTACACCAACACGACCTGCCCTTACCGCAGGGACGGAGTGAAACTCCCTTACGGATCCGGTACTCTTACCGGAGTCGTGGTGTACGAACTTTATCCGAACTATGTCTATGGGGACAATGACGATGACGACCTGTGCGGCGACATCGGGCGCTACCAGATCCGCCATCAGGCATATTCAGACATCGCTTTCGACAAGGAGCGGACGTTCTCGAACATCCTTCTGGAGTTCAGGTACGCCACAAGTTTCAGAAGCGAGGACGGGGTGTCCTATTTCCGCCCGACTGAGGGACAGGCCACGGCGCGTTTCACCCACTCGACCGGCAAGGTTGTCACAAACTGTCCGTCAACCTTCAACTACATCGGATGGACAGGAACATCCGCAGGAGTGGCTCCGTTCAAGAACCATCTGGGCGTTGACGCTTCATTGGACGAGCCGCTTGGATATTCATTCGCTCCAGGGTATTATTTCGACTATTCCGGAACCAACAGTGACGGAAAGGGCAAGGTCAGCTCGACCAGCAAGAACAATTCCTACAACGGAGCGGCGGTGAAGATCTACGACGGCTGGATGTCTAAGGCTTGGTGGAATGACGAGACCGACAAGGCAGAGTCGTGGATAATCGAGTTTTCGACCAAGGACATCTCTGCGAGCCACATCTCGATGCAGTTCACTTCGTACGGCGCGCAGACCGGCGCGACGGGCAAGACTCCATATTCCTGGACCGCATTGTGGTCGGAGACAGGTGATCTGTCCGATGCCTCGGCTTGGCACAAGATCGCCGACTATGTGGTCCCGGACGGGGTCGTGAACGGCCAGGAGAGAGAGTGGCAGCTGCCTGCGTTCAAACAGTACGATTTCGAGCTGCCGCTGGAGGTGCTTGGCAAGGAGAAGGTGTTCATCCGCCTTATGCCTTCAAGCAAGGACACCAACACAAACTATTTCGGAGAGGGCAGCATCGCGAACGGCACCGATTCCGGGAATGGTATTGATTATTTCGCCATAAGATACAATTAGAGCAATGAAAAGAATATTATCGATAATGATGCTGGCCGCCGCCTTCGCTTCCTGCGGGAAGACGGATGCCGACAAGCCTGAGACCGAGTTCACCGACCAGCCACAGGCCGGCAGGACGGAGATAAAGGTGATGTCGTCCAATGTCAGGAACGGTTCGGAGGATTCCGGAATCAAGCTCTGGTCCTACAGGAAAAACGCCTACCTGTCGATGCTTAGCGATGTCCAGCCGGACATCATCGGCCTGCAGGAGGCCAAGAAGCACACTCTGAAGGACCTCGCGGTCGCCTCTGAATACGAGATTTACAATGTCTATGAATATGACGGCTCGAATCCGACCGTGGTCAATGACCATCTTCCGCTGAACGCCATAATGTTCCGCAAGTCCCTTTTCGAGAGGCTGGACGCCGGAGTGTTCTACTACAACGAGGAGGATCATCTCAAGCCGGTGCACTACCCGTGCGGGGCTTCCGGTTGGCAGGTCAGAGGATGCGTTTGGGTGAAGCTGAAGGTCAAGGCGACCGGCAGGACCGTGTATTTCTTCGACACCCACTACACCCACGATCCCGAGATTATGGACGCTGACGGGAACAAGATATTCAACATCGAGCCACGCCGCAAGGCCTCGGAGATCCTTGTGGGCGAGATCGAGGCTAAGATAAAGGGTGAGAACGCCGCTGTCTTCGTCACCGGAGACCTGAACTGCGCCAGGTCGGACGGAGCCACCAGAAACGGCCCGAGGAGCCTTGAACCGCTCGTTGAATATATGTGGTCGGCCAGGGAGGACGCCAAGTACTATGACGGAGCGATCAGCTTCAACGGATTCGATCCGGACTACAACAAGGCCAGCGGCAACATAGACCACATCTTCTACCGTGGGGCCGAGGCTCAGGAGTTCATCACCGTCAACGGTCACGACTACGGGGTCTATTTCATTTCGGATCACTATCCTGTAACCTGCACATTTATACTTTAAGAATGAAGAGAATACTATTGTTTGTCACACTGCTTTCGGTGGCCGCCGGCCTGTCCGCGGCTCCGAAGGCTTTCACTCTGAAATCCCCTGACGGCCGGATGAAGATGGAAATCTCCACCGCCGAGGGAATCCGTTACAGTCTGACCCACGATGATGTACTCCTGCTGGAGAACTCCTGTCTGTCGATGTCTCTGGCCGATGGCACGGTGTACGGCGGGCTGGAATCCAAACTTAGAGGTACGAGAACCACTTCCGCCTGCCGGACTGTCAAGACTGTGGCCTACAAGAAGGCCGAGGTTCTGGAGAACTACAATGAGCTGACCCTTGAGTACCGTGGCTTCAAGGTCATATTCAGGGCTTATGACGATGCCTGCGCCTACAGGTTCGTCTCGCTGTCCGACAAGCCTTTCATCGTGAAGGATGAGCGGGCGGACTTCCGTTTCCCGGGGGACAGGACGGCCTATATTCCTTATATTCATAAAAAGTGGAAAGGGTCGTTGGATGAGATTCTGGAGAATGACTTCCAGTGCCCATACACCCACTCGCTTCTTTCCGAGTGGAACGATCGCTACAGTATCGCCCCGCTTCTGGTGGAGTGCCCCGAGGGCAAGAAGGTCGTGATCACCGAGGCGGATCTGATGAACTATCCCGGAATGTTCCTTTACAACTACAAGAAGGGGACAGGGGAGACATTGAGCGGGTATTTCGCCCGTGTCCCGGACAAGACGGAGATCGGCGGGCACAATATGGTGCAGGAAAAGATTGAATCGAGGAAGGATTATATAGCTGAATGCCAACCTTTTGAGAAGTTCCCTTGGAGGGTTGTGGCTGTCTCGTCATCCGACAGGGAACTGACAGATTCGGACATCGTCTGGAAACTTGCCACACCGGCCGCTGACACAGACTGGTCTTGGGTGCGCCCCGGAAAGGTGGCGTGGGACTGGTGGAACGCCTGGAACATCAAGGGCGTGGACTTCGAGGCCGGAGTCAACAACGACACCTACAAATACTACATCGACTTCGCCGCGGCCAATCACATTGAATATGTCATCCTCGATGAAGGCTGGGCCGTCAAGTACACCAATGACCTGAATCAGGTTGTTCCGGAGATTGATATTGAGGAACTTGTCGCTTACGGCAAGGAAAGGGGAGTCGGCATAATACTTTGGGCCGGCTACTGGCCTTTCGCAAAGGATATGGAGAATGTCTGCCGTCACTTCTCGGAGATGGGGATCAAGGGATTCAAGGTCGATTTTATGAACCGTGACGACCAGCCTATGGTGGATTGGTTCAGGAGAGCGGCCGAGATGTGCGCCAAGTACCATCTGCTGATGAACTTCCACGGGGCCTACAAGCCGACCGGACTCCAACGTACCTACCCTAATGTGGTCAATTTCGAGGGCGTTCACGGTCTGGAGCAGATGAAGTGGAGCGACCCTTCGGTGGATCAGGTGACTTACGATGTGACGATTCCGTTCATCAGGATGCTGGCCGGGCCGATGGATTACACTCAGGGCGCGATGCGCAACGCTACACAGAAGAATTACAGGCCGATCCGCACCGAACCGATGAGTCAGGGCACGCGCTGCCGCCAACTTGCTGAATATGTTGTCTTTGAGTCTCCGTTGAATATGATGTGCGACTCTCCGGTCAACTATATGGCCGAGCAGGAGTGCACCGATTTCATAGCGGCCATCCCTACCGTTTGGGACGAGACAGTCGCTCTGGACGGAAAGGTCGCCGAATATGTAGCTATGGCAAGGCGCAAAGGGAACACTTGGTACGTTGGTGCGATGACCGGTTGGGACGAACGTGAGTTGGAGCTCGACTTGGGATTCCTTCCGGATGGTGAATATTCAATGACGGTCTTCCGGGACGGTGTGAACGCCCATAGGATCGCTTCCGACTACAAGAAGGTGACGTTGGATGTCCCTTCAAACAGAAAAATGAAAATCAAGATGGCTCCCGGCGGAGGCTGGGCTGCGGTCATCACTCTAAAAAATCAATGACTATGAACATTTTCGCGCGTGGAATCGTCACGGCCGCCGCCCTGTTGCTTGGGGCAGGCTCGCTGACAGCCCAGGATTTTATCCTTCAGGCTCACAGAGGACTTTCAAACAAATTCCCGGAGAACACTTCGCTCTCTTTCTTCGAGGCAGCCAAGATCCCTGTTTACAAGGGGATGGAGACGGATGTCAGTATGACCAAGGACGGTGTCCTGGTCTGTATGCACGACAGCAAGCTTGACCGCACAACGAACGGGACTGACACTCTTTGGAAGTACACGATGAAAGAGTTGCAGGAATTATGGATCGACGGAGGTTACGGATGGGACGAGAAGTACAAGGAGACGCTCAGGATCCCTACATTCGAGACCTATCTTGAGGCCTGTAAGCTTGGCGGATTCACCCCTTACGTGGAGCTCAAGTGGGTCGAAGGTGAAGGCATCAGAAAGACAATCCAGGCTCTTCACGACTTCGGCTTCAACGGGAACTATGTGCTGACATCATTCAAGTGGAATAATATTCTTACCGCATCGACGATGACTGACGCTCCGCTGGAGTTTATGAAAAGTAAGTTCACAAAGGAGATGATCGACACCTGCGCCGCAAAGGTCAAGAATCTGGTGATTAGGCCGAAATCCACGAATGTGACCCAGGAGCTTGTGGATTACTGCCATTCCAAAGGAATCGAGGTCGAGTGCTACGGAATCCCGGTCGGGAGAGGTGATCTGGTCAAGAAACTGATCTCGATAGGAGTGCGCGGAGGAACCTGCAACGACTGGGAAGGCCTCGGTCTGGACGGGAATCTTGGCACGCAGACCTATCCTCAGTGGCTTGACTCGGCTGCGATCTACCACATCTATCCGTCCTCCTTCAAGGACAGCGACGGGGACGGCTACGGGGATCTTGAGGGAATCCGCTCGAAGTTGGATTATGTAAAGGATCTGGGATTCAACACGATCTGGATCAGCCCGGTGTTCTGCAGCGAGTTCGAGGACGGAGGCTATGACATCACCGACTACTATAAGATAGACCCTCGCTTCGGCACGAACTCTGATCTGGTGAGGCTTGTCAAGGACGCTCATTCCAAAGGCCTTAGGATATGTCTTGATCTTGTGGCGGGCCACACCTCGGATAAGCATCCGTGGTTTGTCGAGTCCGCGGACGGGGACAGGAACGGCCACTATGCAGACTATTACCTTTGGACTGATTCTGACAAAGGTGCGGTCCGCAAGTCCGAGAGGAAGAAATGGGTCGTCAAGGAATATCCCCGCGGCAAGATGTACATGAAGAACTACTATGACGTGCAGCCGGCTCTGAACTACGGCTATCTGGCTCCGGATCCATCCAGACCTTGGGAGCAGTCCTACGACGCTCCGGGACCGAGGATGGTCAGACAGGAACTAAAGAACATCATAGCGTTCTGGTTCGACAAGGGGGTGGACGGATTCCGCTGCGACCTTGCCTGGTCATTGGTCAAAGGCGATGACAAGGAATTCAACGGAGTCCGCAGACTTTGGAACGAGATCTTCTCCTGGACGGCCGCGAACTATCCGGACAGGATATTCCTTTCCGAGTGGTCCAGCCCCGTGGAGTCCATCTCCTGCGGGTTTGACATCGACATAATCCGCCACAACGGCTGCGGAATGACAATGTACCGTGACCTTGTCTATAACACGGAACGCGGCGCCGACCGAGAGACGGGAATATACCCGCCTAAGGATTGCTGGTTCGACAAATCCGGAAAGGGTCAGATCGCGTCGTTCGTAGTGCCTTTCGATGAGATGTACCGCAAGACCCTCGGTCACGGATTCCCGTGTATGCCGACTTCCAGTCACGACACTTGGAGGATGAACCGCAATCAGAGATCCACGCCTGAGGAACTGAAGGTGATGATGACATTCTTCCTGACGATGCCGTGGGTGCCGATTGTCTATTACGGAGAGGAGATCGGAATGAGGTCTATGGACGGTGTGCCGGCCGTTGAGGGAAGCCGTGACAGGTCCGCCGAAAGGACTCCGATGCAGTGGTCCGACGGCCCGACGGCCGGATTCTCGACCTGCGATCCATCGAAGCTTTACCTGCCGGTGGACGATAATCCGGCGAGGCCTACGGTTGAGAAAGAGATCAATGATCCCGCGTCAATATATTCGTGGACAAAAGGTCTGCTGGCGCTTCGTGCCTCCGTTCCCGCTTTGGGAAACACCGGCGGCTGGAAATATGTCAGCGACCCTCAGGTGCCTTATCCGGCTGTGTATGAAAGGTCCGCTGGAGAAGAGAATTATCTTGTGATTGTCAACCCTCGCGCCGAGAAGGCCTCCGCCGAGGTCTCCGGCTACAAGAAACTGGAAGTGGTCTATGGCGATCCTAAGTCGCTCTCTGTCAAGAAGGTTCCCGGCGGACTCTCTCTCAGGATCAAGGGCGTTAGTTCCGTAATCTGCAAAGTGACTGAATAATGAAAAAGATAAAACTGGGACTTTTCCCGAAAGTTCTGATAGCGATAGCGTTGGGTTCTCTGCTTGGACTCATCGCTCCTGACGTGCTTGTCCGCATCCTCAAGACGTTCAATGTCTTGTTCGCCCAGATCCTCAAGTTCATCGTGCCTCTTCTGGTGCTCGGACTTGTGACCCCTTCCGTGGCGAATCTCGGCAAGGGAGCCGGCAAGATGCTGATAGCCGTTATGGTGATATCCTATCTCTCGACGGTCGGCGCGGGCCTGTTCTCCTACGGATGCGCCACCGAGCTTTTCCCGCATTATCTTCAGGTAGGCGAGATCTCGACATCAGCCGTGGACGGCAAGACCTTCGAGCCGTACATCAACCTGAAAATTCCTCCGGTCTGTGACATCTTGACCGCCTTGCTTCTTTCCTTTATGGTGGGAGTCGGGATCATATTCACAGACGCCGGTGGTCTGAAGAAGGGTTTTGACGAGTTCGGAGAGATCGTGAAGCTCACCATCGAGAA
>CAVKYA010000033.1:0-3760 GCA_963660255.1 Bacteroidaceae bacterium
GATGAGTTTTTCAAATTTTTGTTGTAATGTTGCACTTGCTTTTTGACTCTGCCTAAGTAAAATTTCAGCAATATTATTTTGCGGATATGTTTTTTGTCAATATATTTGCATCGACAATTTTGTCGAACAATATTGTCCGACACATTTGTCCAACATTAATGTCTAAGCAAAGGCAAGATAAAATATGTTATCATATTCATTAATTATCAAGAAATTATGAGAGTTGCGATACTATCATTCGTGGTCATCGGGGCGGTGAAGATACTGCTTACGGAGGAATATATTCCTGAAAAGGATGACAAATAGTGGGGAAGCGACTGGCGAAGCGCCGGGAGCTATTCAAGTCAAACGGTGAAATGAATATAATGGAACAATGAATATGGCGGAAGAGACAATAGACACGGCCGCGAAGATCCTCAAGGCGGCGGAAGAGGAGTTTATGGAGAAGGGCTACGGCAATGCAAAGATGATGTCCATCGCGGCGAGGGCCGGGGTGAGCCATTCTATGCTGCACTATTATTATAGATCAAAGGAAAATCTGTTTCAGAGGATATTCAACGAGAAGGCGCAGTTGGTCGCCTCGATTCTGGAGGGGATCTACGGTAAAGATCTAACCATCAAGGAGATTGTCGGGCAATTCATCAGGAATCAGTTCGATCTTATGATGGAGAACGACAGGTTCGCTTGGTTTATGATCGACGAGCTCATCCATAACGAGGAGAATGTGACGAGGGTCATTGACATTGTCAAGCATAAACTGTCCGACTATCTGGTCTGGTTCAACGGTGTTCTGGACAAGGAGATCGAAGCGGGACACATCAAGAACATCAGCGTAAGGAACCTGATAATGAACATCATCTCGCTCAACGCATCTTCATTTCTATATATTCCGGTACTGAAGAAACTTGCGCCTGGGATGGACATAAACGAGTACCTGCTTGGGCGCCGGGAGGAGAATGTCGAATTCATCTGGAACGCTATCAAAAACGACAATAATCAATGAATATAACAATGAAACGACTTATGATGGCGGTGATCGCTGTCACAGCGGCTCTCCCCTGCCTCGCACAACGGACAGTCACGCTGGAGGAATGCTACGGTGCGGCGGAGAAGAACTATCCGCTGGTACGTCAATACGAACTGATCGAGAAATCAAAGGATTACACTTTGTCCAATGCATCAAAGGCCTATCTGCCACAGGTGACGTTCTCGGCGAAGGCCAGCTGGCAGTCGGACGTGACCAAATTCAATCTTGACAAGGAGAAGTTGGCGCAGAGCCAGTTCGGGAGTATGATCAATCCGGACGAGCTTGCCGGGATGATTCCGACAATGAGCAAGGATCAGTATGGAGCCTCGATCGACATCAGCCAGACTATCTGGGACGGTGGTGCGGTCAAGGCACGGAAAGATGCGGCGACAAGTCAGGCGGAGGCCGACGCGAAAAGCGTTGATGCGAGCATCTACGGACTTAGGGCGAAAGTGAACGAGATGTTCTTCGGGATAATACTGATGCAGAGCAACATAGAGCAGTGCGAACTGATGCTCTCGAATCTAGAGACCAATTATAGAAAGGTGGAGTCATACATCGAGAACGGGGTGGCAGGACAGGCCGATCTGGACGCGATCAGGATCCAGCAGCTGAAAACAAAGCAGGAGGCGCTGAATCTCAGGAACACGAAAAGTGCCTATCTGCGGATGCTCGGTCTGCTCACCGGACTGGAACTCGAAGAGAACGTCGAACTCACGAAACCGGAGCCGGTCATAAGCGGTGGCACGGAGATCCAAAGGCCTGAACTGGCGATGTACGAGGCGCAGCTCAAAGCGCTGGAGTCGCAGAACAAGCAGATCACCGCAGGACTGACTCCGAAATTCGGACTGTACGTCAGCGGAGGCTACGGAAGGCCGGGACTGAATATGTTGGACAACGAGTTCAAGCCTTACTTGACGGCAGGCATCAGAATGACTTGGAACATAGGTAATTTCTACACGAAAAAGAATGACCTGAGGATCCTTGAGACCAGAAAGGCCGGAATCGAGACCCAAAGGCAGACGTTCCTCCTGAACACCAGCATCGACATCAGCGGCAAGGACAGCGAAATCAAGACCTTACAGGAGCAACTTGAATATGACGATGAGATCATCGCGCTGCGGAAGTCCGTCCTTAAGGCCAATGAGGCCCGGATGGCGGAAGGTACGATCTCGGGCTCTGATCTGGTCGGATTTATGAACGACGAGTTGCTGGCGGAGCAGGAGAAAGCTGATCACGAGGTCAGGATGCTGCTTGCGATGTATAATCTTAAATACGTGACTAACAATTAGATAGTTTTGACTTTTAAAAATCCTCAAACAAAACAACTTATAATCACGAATAGTCAACGGACATAGTAGTCATAATAAATATTTAATAAACAGAAATATATGAAAAAGACACTAACATATTCATCGCTGCTGGTTCTTACGCTGGCGGTGGCATCCTGCGGGAAAGGGAACAAGGCTTACGACGCCTCGGGAGTTTTTGAATCGACCGAGGTGACGGTCTCCGCCGAGGGTAACGGCAGGATAATGAGCCTTGGCATTCAGGAAGGCGACCAGCTGGAGGCCGGAGCGGTTGTCGGCTGCATCGACACGGTGCAGCTTTACCTCAGCAAAGTCCAGTTGGAGGCCACGATGAAGGCTGTCGGAAGCGGCAGACTCAACATTTCCAGACAGATAGCATCCCTGGAAAGCCAGATAGCCAAGCAGAGGCAGGAACTGGCACGATTCACGAAACTGGAGCAGGCCGGAGCGTCAAACAGAAAACAGGTCGAGGATATTCAGGCACAGCTGGAGGTCCTTGAAAGGCAGCTCGCCGCACAGAAGGAAAGCCTCCAGAACGCCAACAACGGAGTTTCCGGCCAGTCAGCCGCCCTTGAGGCGCAGGTTCTCCAACTTGAGGACAAGATCCGCAAGTGCGTCATCAGCAGCCCTGTAAGCGGAACCGTTCTGGCGAAATATTCAGAAGCGGGAGAACTCGCCGTGCAGGGCCGAGCGCTGTTCAAGGTTGCTGATCTGGACAACATCAGACTCCGCGCCTACATCACCGCCGACCAGCTGACCGGACTCAAACTCGGACAGCAGGTGAAGGTCTTCGCCGACCAGGGCACATCCGGAAGAAAGGAATATGCCGGCACGCTCGTCTGGATCTCTGACAAGGCGGAGTTCACGCCTAAGACCATCCAGACACGTGACGAAAGGGCCAACCTTGTCTATGCCGTGAAGATCGCCGTGAAAAATGACGGTCTGATTAAACTTGGGATGTACGGAGAAGTCAAATTCTGATGATGGAAGGTTCATTGACAGAATCGGCGGTACGGGCGGAAGGGCTTGTGAAGTCCTACGGCAAGGTCAAGGCGTTGGGCGGAGTCTCGCTCGATGTCAGGCACGGTGAGACCTTCGGGATCATCGGCCCGGACGGCGCCGGGAAATCTACGCTGTTCCGTCTGTTAACTTCACTGCTGGTTCCGGACGAGGGCTCGGCGCAGGTGGAAGGGCTTGACACCGTGAAAGATTACCGTGAGATCAGGAAGATCATCGGCTATATGCCCGGAAAGTTCTCTCTGTACCAAGACCTTACCGTGGAAGAGAACCTGACGTTCTTCGCCACGCTTTTCGGTACGACAATTCAGGATAACTATCATCTGATAGAGGACATCTACAAGCAGATCGAGCCGTTCAAGGACAGGATGGCCGGAAAACTGTCCGGAGGAATGAAGCAGAAGCT
>CAVKYA010000033.1:3991-14819 GCA_963660255.1 Bacteroidaceae bacterium
CATAGCGGAATTCCCGGACAAGTTGTACTCAGTCCGTTCCGACAGGATGCACGCCCTGCTGGGAGACCTTAGAGCCTACACCGGAACAGTCAGAGCGTTCTCATTCGGAGATTCCGTGCACCTTTCCACCAGTGGGGAGGTCAACGTGGAAGAGCTTAGTAAGTTTCTTCAGGACAGAAAGCACAATAATGTCACAATCAACGCGATCCAACCATCAGTGGAAGATTGTTTTATGAGAATATGATGGCGGAAGTAATTCATACTGATACCCTGACTAAGCGTTTTGGAACGTTCACGGCCGTGGACCACATCTCCTTCGATGTGCATCACGGGGAGGTGTTCGGATTCCTCGGGGCCAACGGAGCCGGGAAGACCACGGCGATGAGGATGCTCTGTGGCCTGAGCAAGCCGACATCCGGAACCGGAACCGTGGCGGGCTACGACATCGCCCGGCAACCGGAGATGGTCAAGAAGCACATCGGCTATATGAGCCAGAAATTTTCTCTCTACGAGGATATGACCGTGAAGGAGAATCTGGTTCTGTTCGGCGGAATCTACGGGATGAGCCGCAAGGAGATCGCAGCCAAGACTGACATTCTCCTTAACGAATTGAATTTCAGTTCCGAGAAGAACACGATGGTCAAAGAACTGCCTTTGGGATGGAAACAGAAGCTGTCATTCTCGGTCTCAATCTTCCACCGGCCCGGAATCGTCTTCCTGGACGAGCCGACGGGCGGTGTCGATCCTGTGGCCAGAAGGCAGTTCTGGGAGCTGATCTACAAGGCGGCCGATGACGGAATCACCATATTCGTGACCACTCATTATATGGATGAGGCTGAATATTGCGACCGCGTCTCGATTATGGTGGACGGTCAAATCAAGGCCTTGGACTCCCCCGCCGCTTTGAAGCGGAGTTTCGGAGTGAAGAGTATGGACGAGGTGTTCCGCCGCCTTGCAAGGGATGCCAAAAGAAACGGAGAATAGGATGAAATCATTATCAGCGTTCATACAGAAAGAGTTCCGCCACATCCTGAGGGACAAGTGGACTCTGCTCATCATAGTCGGAATGCCGATCGCTCAGCTTCTGCTGTTCGGATTCGCCATCACCACCGAGGTCCGGAACGCTTCCGTGGCCGTGTTCGACCCGGTCAACGACGAGCTCACGACGCGCATCATCGAACGGATGGATGCCAGTGAATATTTCAACGTCAGCGAAAGGATAACCGACATCGACCGGATCAACGACATATTCAGGGAAGGCAAAACCAGCCTTGTGATGGTCTTCAGCGACAATTTCTCGAACGACATCCTTAACGGAAGTGCGTCCGTGCAGCTGGTCGCGGACGGCACCGACCCGAACCAGGCCTCGATGATCACGGCCTACGCCGGCAACATCCTGGCAACCTGCCAGCAGGAAATCGCGGAAAAAAGCGGGATGGCGGGAGCATCGATCACCCCGGTCATCAGGATGCTCTACAACCCACAGGGCAAGAGCGCCTACAATTTCGTGCCGGGAGTTATGGGCTTGATTCTGATGCTGATCTGCGCGATGATGACAGCCGTGGCCATCGTCCGGGAAAAGGAGACGGGGTCGATGGAGGTGCTGCTCACCTCGCCGATAAGCCCGGCGATGATCATCATCGCGAAGGCGATCCCCTATCTGGTCCTGTCAATCTTCGACCTCGTGCTGATCATTCTCTGCGCAGTGTTCGTGATGGGTGTGCCGATCGCCGGAAGCCTGTTTTCGCTGGCTCTGGTCTCGATCCTGTTCCTGACCTGCACCCTGTGCCTGGGACTTCTGATCTCCACATTGGTAGAGACGCAGATGGCGGCGATGATCGCCTCCGGAATGGGGCTGATGATGCCGACGATGCTGCTGTCCGGACTGATATTTCCGATCGAGAGTATGCCGCGCATCCTGCAATGGATCTCCACGATAGTCCCGGCACGCTGGTACATCCAGTCGATCAAGATGATAATGATCCAAGGCACGCCGCTGAGCTACACGTTGCCGGAAATCGGAGTGCTGTCTCTCATCACAGTCGTGCTCATCGCATTGAGTGTCAAGAATTTCAAGACAAGACTCGCCTAAATGTTCATTGAATATGTTATCGTTCCTCATAGAAAAAGAATTCAAGCAGCTGTCCCGAAACAAGATCATCCCGAGAATGCTGGTGGCGCTGCCGCTGATGGCGATGCTGGTCTTCCCGTGGGCGGCGAACCAGGAGATCAAGAACGTGCGCGTGGATGTGGTTGACAACGACCACAGTCCGCTGTCGCAAAAACTGGTGGGCGAGATCGGAGGCTCGGCGTATTTCAACATCTCAGGCACATCGGAGACCTATCCCGAAGCACTGCGCAAGGTTGATTCAGACGAGGCGGATATGATACTCGTGATCCCTCAGGATTTCGAGAAAGACCTTGTGAACGGGCAGGGCACCGAGATCCAGATCGCCGCCAACTCAGTGAACGGCACGAAAGGCACGCTCGGCTCGTCCTATATGGTGTCAATGATCTCAGGGTCAACGGCTCTGCGGGAATATTCAGAAAAGGTGAAAGTCACTTCCGCCGGAAAGGATATTCCTTCGTTCTCAGTGAGTCCGCTCTACAAGTTCAACCCGTCGCTTGACTACAAAGTGTTTATGGTGCCGGCGCTGATGGTGATGCTTCTGACCATCATCTGCGGGTTCTTCCCCGCCCTGAATATTGTAAGCGAAAAGGAAAGCGGCACCATCGAGCAGATCAACGTCACGCCGGTAGGCAAGTTCCAATTCATTCTGGCAAAGCTGATTCCGCTCTGGATCATCGGAGTCGTGATAATGGGGATAAGTCTCTGGCTCGCAAAGATCGTCTATGGAATAGTCCCGGCCGGAAGCCTCTGGACGCTGATGCTGTTCTCCGGAATCTACATTCTGGTCGTGTCAGGAATGGGGCTCGTGATCTCGAACTACGCCTCCACAATCCAGCAGGCGATGTTCGTGAGCTTCTTCTTCATTATGATCTTCTTCCTTATGGGAGGGCTTTTCACTCCGGTCAGCAGTATGCCGGACTGGGCGCAGGCCATTACAATCATCAATCCTCTTAAATATTTCATCGAGGTGATGCGGCTTGTTTACCTGAAAGGTAGTAAATTTGTGGACATGATTCCTCAGTTTCTGGCGTTGTGCGGATTCGCGGCCGCGTTCGGAAGCTGGGCGATCATCAGTTACAAGAAATCAAGTTAATATTCAAATATGAACAGAACATCTGAATATGCTCTCACCATTGTGGTGCCTGTCTTCAACGAAGAGGACAATATCCGCAATCTGGAAAAAGCTCTGTCTGAATTCATTCCGGTCAGCAAGGTCAAGACCTGCGCATTGTTCGTGGACGATGGCTCGAAGGACGGAAGTCTGAGGCTGATCCAAGAGGTATGCTCCCGCAACAAGGACATCTTCTACATCAGTTTCTCCCGGAACGCCGGACTCAGCGCCGCCATCAAGGCAGGATTCGACTATGCCTTTTCTGAATATGTCGGCTATATGGACGCTGACCTTCAGACCACTCCGGAGGATTTCAACCTCCTGCTGGACGGAATGAAGGATCACACCCTGATGACCGGCTACAGGGCGAACCGCAAGGACACGGCGTTCAAGCGGATCCAGTCCAAAATAGCCAACGGGTTCAGGAATATGATGACCCACGACGGAGCGAAGGACACCGGCTGTCCTCTCAAGATCATCCGCACGGACGCGGCCAAGAGGATCCCGATGTTCAAGGGAATGCACCGATTCCTGCCTGCGCTGATCCTGCTTCAGGAAGGCGGAAGTTTCGGTCAGGTTCCGGTAAGGCATTTTCCACGCACGGCGGGGACATCAAAATTCCACCTTTGGAACAGGCTCTGGGGGCCGTTCGCGGACTGCTTCGCCTACCGCTGGATGAAGCATCGGTACATCAACTACTCCGTGGGAAAGGGCAATGTCAATGATGAGCGGAACTAATCTTCGGGAATATGTTTGAGAACATTCCAACCTGGCTCACCCTCACCCTTGGGTTCTCGGCGCAGGTGTTTTTCGGATTAAGGACAGCGCTCCAATGGCTGAAATCTGAGATGGCTCACAAGTCCGTCTCGCCTGTTTCCTACTGGATTTTCAGCGTGATCGGAGCGTGCCTGATGTTCATCTACGGAGTCCTGAGGAATGATTTCTCGATCATCCTCGGGCAGTTCATCGCCTACTTCATCTATCTTTGGAACCTTAACGCCAACGGGATATGGAGCCGGATAAAGACTCTCACAAAGATCCTGTTGCCGGCGCTTCCGTTTGTGGCCGCGCTGCTTCTGCTGAAAGACGCGCAGGAATATTCACAGAACTTCTTCAGCAACAAGGACATTCCCATCTGGCTCGTGGTGTTCGGCTCGACCGGTCAGTTGATGTTCACGCTGCGGTTTGTCTATCAGTTCATATTCTCACACCGCAGACACACTTCCGTGCTTCCTAAGGGATTCTGGGTCATCAGCATAGTAGGCTCCGGAATGATCATAATCTACGGAATCATCAGGCTTGATCCGGTGCTGATTCTCGGTCAGGTGTTCGGGTTCGTGGTTTACATAAGGAATCTGGTCTTGGGAACAGGTAAAAAAGAATCTTCAGATGCGAAATAACAACCTCCAGCCCGGAAAGGGCAACATATTCACCCGCCATCCGATGATGACGGTCTTCGTTTTCACCTTCGTCTGCCTTTTCCCGGTGATGCTGACGAGGGATTTCACGCCGTCCAATGAGCTGAGGTACCTCAGCATCGCCAACGAGGCTCTTGCGGACGGGCACATATTCGCGTTCTACAACCACGGGCTGGCGTATGCCGACAAACCACCGCTCTATTTCTGGATTGTGATGCTGTGCAAGCTTTTGTTCGGGCATCACAGCTGCCTCGCGCTTTCGATGTTCTCGCTGATTCCGGCGTTTGTCATCGTCGGAATAATGGACAAATGGGTGATGAAAGGCAAGCCGGTGATGGACAGGATGGCGCTTGCGGGAATGACGCTGACCTGCGTGATGTTCCTCGGAACGATGATAGTGCTGAGGATGGATATGCTGATGTGTATGTTCATCGTGCTGGCTCTCTGGACGTTCTACAAGATGTACACCGGAGAAAGTTCTCGTAAGTCTGACTCTGTGATGCTTCCGGTCTGGATATTCCTCGCTCTTTTCACCAAGGGGCCTGTGGGACTGCTGATGCCGCCGCTGTCCATCGCCGTGTTCCTCGCGGTGAAACGGGACTGGAAAGGATTCGGCAAGTATCTGGGTTTCAAGACGTGGGGCATCATCGCCGGACTCGCCGCCCTTTGGATCGGATGCGTCTGGTTGGAAGGCGGTCCAGAGTACATCAACAACCTGCTGGTCAAACAGACAGTGGGACGTGCCGTCAACGCTTTCACCCACGCCAAGCCGTTCTGGTTCTATCTCGTAGCCATCATTTGGTGCCTTGCTCCTTATTGTCTGCTGTTGGTCGGGACGTTTGTGGCCTCGCTGCTGCCGAATCGTAACGCAATCGCTTCGGACAGAGATTCCGACGCGTCTGTCACCGGCAGACAAACAAAACGTTCAGACTTAGAGGTTCTGTTCCTCTGCACAATAATCTCCACGGTCGCGATGCTGTCCTCGTTCAGCTCAAAGCTGCCGATCTACCTTGTGCCGGTCTTCCCGTTCTGCGTCTATCTGTTCCCGATCGTGCTTGAACGCATCGGAGAGCGAGGCTGGATGCGCTGGGCGGTCGGAATATTCTCAATCATATTCACAATCGTCGGATTGGCCGCGCTGCTGATTCTCTTCGGGGCGGTTCGTATTCCTGCCGTGGATGAACTTTTGATTGAATATCCTTTCGCACGCGAGGCTCCGATAATCAACGGCATCATATTGCTGACGCTGGCCAATGTTCTTGGAATATGGTTCCTCGTCAAACGCAAAGTCTGGAATATTCCCGCGTTTCTTCTTGGAGCCAGTCTGTTCCTCACCGTGTTCTCGGCCTCGGCTGTCGTCAAAGACATCAATCCGTACATCGGGTACGGAGCGATCTGCGCCAAGGTTCCGGAAGGCACCGACGTGGCGACGGTCTTCCTGCACAGGCCGGAGAACATCGATGCCTACATCGGCCGTCAGATCACAGACTACGGCAAGGAACCGGAGCGACTCATCGAAGCGGTCTCGGCCTCTGACAAGCCGTTGACTATCATCACGCGCACATCAAGACTGGAGACGACACCAGAACTCCAGTCACTTTTCAGCAAGGGTACCGTCCTTTACGCCGGGCCTTACTGCCTGACCACGATAAACGAATAAGTATTTCTTCGTTAGAGTCGTTTCCCCAAGCGTATCAATAAGTCCCTGCGCGGAATTATGACGAATGGATAGTCTTTAAGTCACCCCACCCTTATTTTTCCGATGTCTATCGTTCTCCGAGGAGCCGGATGGGGCCGAGGAGGCCGGAAGGGAGGAGTTTGTCGGTGGACTTATAGAAGCGACGGATGGCGGTGACGGGGTGTTTCTCACCGGGTTGGACATCGCCGATCATACGGTTGCGCCAGACGTTGGTGACCTTGATTTCCAATGTGTTGTCGCCTTCTTTCAGGAGTGGTTTGATGTCAGCGGTTCTGAAAGGGGCTTTCCAAAGGACACCGGCGTCGGTGCCGTTGATGGAGATCTCGGCGATATTTTTCACAATTCCCAAATCTATGAATATCCTTGCGTTGGTGGCCAGCATAGTTGAATCGACCGCTATCGTGGTCTTGTAAACGGCTGTGCCGGAGAAGTACTTCACTACCGGGTTCTCCTTTCTGGTCCAGGACTCCAGTTCCGAGAAATCTTCATCGGCGGTGCCGCCGTTCTTCTGGTCGAAGTGTACCTGCCAGGTAGTATCTACGGTCAGGATTACAGATGTTTTTATGGCTTGGCTTTTTGTAGGCACGGTCGCTTCGACAGGCTCAGCGACCGGAACATTTCGGTCGCTGAGCCTGCCGAAGCGACTGGCAGAGTCAACCTGACAAACGACAGCGGAGTCAGAATCGTGCACTATCACGGAATCTGAGGTGTTGACAAACACGGTGTCCACTGTCACAGAATTCTGTGGTTTGTTAGACAGCACGACAATTCTGGCGTCAGTGGCATACATCGGCAGAGTCACAACCGAGCGGCCTTTCCTGTTAACGACCGGTACATCAGAGACTTCGCCATTGTCGGGATTGAATATGGCCGCGAACTTTCCGCCATCCCTGAAGCTGAGTTCCACATCGGCACTGTTTCCGGAGAAGTTTCTCACCCAGTAGATCTGGGTGCTGTCCGGAAGGGTTCTGTGGACATATTTGAAATCCCCGTAATTGTCCGGAGCGTTCGCCGGCGCCTCTACCGCATCTTCTCGGTCACTGAGCCTGTCGAAGTGACCGTTTTGCAATGTCGCTTCGGCAGGCTCAGCGACCGAAATATTCAGCTCGGTATCGGATGTTTGCTTGGTCACTGATGGCTCTGCGACCGGTGAAATGACCTTCGCACTGAAATCCGGAGCGATACCGCTGCGCTTCAGGCAATCTTCCAGTCCTTTCGTGAACACATTCTTCCTTCTGGAATGCCAGACATCATCCACAATCGAGGCGAACGCCCTGTCATCAGCCTTGAGCCCCGCACACTTCCTCGGCTCCCTGCCGCAGATGATGACACCGGAGTCCGCGAACTCCTTGATTTTCCGAATAATATCCAAGGACATCACCTCACAGTTCCTATCCAACCACAGAACCCTGTAGCGCGCACCCGATGGAGCCACAAGGGTTCCGTTATCGACTTTCACTCCGGACCGGAGCACGGTAGGATTGGCGAAATCATAGTTGTACCCGTCAGGAACCTGAGGCAGACTGCTGAAAGCCTTACCGCCATAGAGTCCTGTTATATTCAAGTCCTCCCCATAATATAGTAATATGTCAGCGACGGAATTTCCCTGCTGAAGCATCGAACTTGAACGGGCAAGGTAGTTGGTGAGCACCCAGGCATATTCCCCCCAAGTCTCGTTCCTGTGCAGCCACTGCCCGTAGCGGAAAAGTTGGAGGCCAGGGAGATATTCGTCGTTCGGCTGCGATGCGGACTCGTGGATCACGAACCGGTTGACTCCTGCGCTGAGCCCCACATCGGCGATATACTTCATATTCTCAGGGCAATATGTATAGGCCCGTCCCTCGTCCCCGTTCACGGAGAAGGATTCCGCCGCCACAAGTCTCTGGCCGTAAATCTGTGACACAGAGGCCGATTCCCTAATGTCACAGATCGCAGATGGCACAGAGGATCCAGTCGGAGTGTTCTCCATCCAGAACGCCGCCATCGGAATCGTGGCCTTGATCTTAGGATCCATTCCGTCACCGGTGTAGGCACGGCCGCCCTCGTGGGACTCCGTGTAGCGGCCCGCAAGACCATATTCATTGACTATCTCATTGATTCTGTCATAGTTTTCGCAGAACAGTTCGCCGAGGGTGCGTCGCCAGTCCCAGAGGAAACGTTCGCTCATTTCGGAACTTCCGATAATCTCGCCAGCTAGCACCGGCAGCCACGGTAGAAGGTCGTAGCCCCGACGCGCTTTGAACTCTTCGGCGAGTTTCGGGGTCCAGGTGTAGGACCCGGCCTCGTAGCTGTCCACCAGCAGATAACGGATTCCCTTTTCGCCAAGCATTCCGCCGGCCGCATCCTTATAGAGGTCAACGTAGGTGCGGAAATATCTCATCCAGGCGTCGGGATCCAATTTGTCCACTTCCAGACCTGTCGCCTCCGGGGAGGCCGGGTGGTTGATCTTTCCGGTGATCGACCACCCGAAACGATAAATCCTCCAGCGACCGGCCGGTAGTGAGCATTCCAGTTTCCCGTCCGCTGTCATCTTTCCGGTCAGGTCGATGATGTCCGATGTCCGGATCGCGTCCTTTGAATATGGCGTGTGGTATTTCCAGAAGTCGTGTATGATTCCGAACCCGCCAAGTTCCTGGCTGTGATTGATTTTCATTACAGTAAACAACTCCAGCGACTCCAGTTTCTCGCCTTTGACCCTGAAAAACTGGGCGCAGGTCGGCGGAATGTTCGTGGTCAGGTACGGCAGCACGGTCGGCTCTATGTCGCAGACCTTACGCCATTTTAGCCCGTCGTCGCTGCATTCGAGAATATTCCTGCAGTCAGGTTTTCCGACTCTCGGCCTGTCGCCCATCGCCATACTTTTCAGTGTCAGAGCCTTGATTGTCTGCGGTTTCCTGAACTCGACGCTGATCGTTGACTCGCTCTTGCTGATCTGCGCTCCGAGCGCGTTCATCGACTTGTCTGAATATGGCAGCCTGACGGCGAGGACGTACAGATCCTTGCCATAAGGCTCAACCTTGATACGGTCGTTGTCCGTGTGGTAGTCTTGGTACGGTCCGACAACGTTGTAGAGGTCAGGGAGTTGTACTGAGACTTTTCCACCTCTTACATCAACGGATCTCCACTCCAGTTTCTTTATGGCATCCTCGGGCTTCACCCACGTGCCGCCGGTCGAGCTCCAGCCCGGCGCGCTTGCGATGGTGACATCCATATCCAGCGAGTCGGCCAGGCTCAACGCGAACCTGAACGCGTCTTTCCATCCGTCGCTGAGGTATGGGAGTTTGACCTTCGCCGCTCTCGGCATATTCACTCCTCCCGCGTCGAACTGGTGGAAGCCGCCGATCCCGTTGCGCTTCATCCATTCGATGTCCTTGCGGATGCCTTCCTTCGAGACGTTGCCGTCCATCCAGTGCCACCACACCTGCGGCCTCGCGTCCTTCGGCGGTGCCTGAAAAGTCCTGACAAGCGCGGAAGTGTCAGCCTTCCTTATCAATGAATATGTCAGTGTGGAGTCCGTGTCCGGAGTGGCTGACAGTGTTTGTGCCAGTAAAAAAGTAAGCGTTGTGAGTGTTATACCGATCTTCATATTCCTTTATAATAATATTCAAAGATAGGCATCACTTCGCATTATTTCAAGTTTTGAGGTCATTGGCGGCTGAAAGATGTGTGACGCTCTTTGAAATCTGACGCATTGTGTTTGATTTTTGGCAAATTTGCGAAAATATTCAGGTTTGGGGCTGATTTGGCACTGATAATGCAGATGAGAGGTCAAAGAGTTAATTGGTTCTAATAGGATTTTATCTTTCTAATCTTTTAGCCTGTGGGGACTGTTTATCATACGTTTTATTCATAATTAGGTTTGTATTAAGTGGGAAAGGTCGGAGCTGTGAAGTTCCGGCCTTTTTTGATGAATCAAAAAAGGCCGGAACCTGTTCCTTAGTTCACCCCCAGTCACTTCGTGACAGCCCCGATGGGGCACCGGGGACCGTATTCCCCGGACCCCTTGCGTCGCTCCGCTCCGGGCGGTTCGGCAAAAAAGCCGTAACCTCGTTCCTTAATCCCCCAGTCGCTTTCGTGACTGCGAGGCTAATAATTCTTCAACTTCTCGGTGATGTCGATGTCGTAATAACTTCCTACAAAACCGTGGAACTCCTTCTTCATATCCTCCAGGATTTCAGGTTTCTCCGAAGCGATGTTATGCCGCTGGCCTCTGTCTTCGACAACATTGAACAAGACATAGTCGGGAACATTCCCCAAATCCACCTTTTTCGTCTTTCTGTATTCCAGACCGTAGTACGGCGGAATCATAATGTAGTCACCCTTACGCATCGCAAGGCGGCTCTTTGCCTCCACGATCAACGACTCACGGCCCTTGCCTTTGCCGAGGAACGCGTTCATATAGTTCCGGGAATCAAGACTGTCAGGAGTCTCGGCTCCAATCAACGAAGCCAGTGACGCATAGTAGTCAA
>CAVKYA010000034.1:0-9694 GCA_963660255.1 Bacteroidaceae bacterium
GTTGGATTTTCGAAATTAATTTTTTTAATTTGCGTGTGGCATTCAAGTATAAGGCTTTGCGGAAAGGATTCTTTGTGTGATGTCTGACTTGATTCCGAAATGAAAAAAAATTGGTTTTGACTATATATTATCAATATTCAATAAACGTTGGGTTTAACAAAAGTTTTAAGCTTATGGGTAAAAAATTATTTACTATCGCGCTGTGTCTGTTCGTCAGCATAGGCGCAACGTGGGCTCAGGCACAAAAGGTATCGGGTACCGTCACGGAGGCCGCGACCGGGGAGCCTATCCCTGGGGTCACCGTTATGATTGAAGGTACTCTCACAGGAACCAACACCGATCTGAATGGTAACTACACCATTTCTGTTCCGGGCAATGGGGTCCTCGTCTTCACATCCGTCGGATTCGCTTCCCAGAAGGTCTCCGTCAACGGACAGAAAGTCATCAATGTCGCAATGTCTCCGGACGCTGAATTCCTTGACGAGACAATCGTGGTAGCCTACGGTGTCCAGAAGAAATCATCCTTCGTAGGTTCTGCCACACAGCTGAGTGGCGAGTCCCTCAAGAAGATGCAGGCCACCAATATTTCCAAATCCCTCGAAGGCGCTGTCGCCGGTCTTCAGACCGCAAGCTCATCAGGCACGCCTGGATCAGGCGCAAGCATCCATATTCGTGGATTTGGTTCAATCAACGCCTCACAGTCACCTCTTATCATCGTTGACGGAACTCCTTACGAAGGCGACATCAATTCAATCGCCGCACAGGACATCGAGTCCATCACTGTCCTCAAGGATGCCGCCGCCAACTCTATGTACGGTGCGCGTGGATCCAATGGTGTGATTATGATCACCACCAAGAGAGGAACAGCCGGCAAGATCACCATCAACTTCGACGCGAAAGTCGGTGTGAACTCAAGAGGTGTACCGGCGTATGATGTGATCACAAACCCAGGTGAATATTATGAGATGACTTGGGAGGCAATCCGCAACTCTGTTTACTATACCGGATCCAAAGATCTTGCGCAAGCGGGAATCTACGCTTCAGCCGCATTGCTTCCTGAATATCTCGGTTCAGACTACAACCTCTACAACGGCGTGGCCGACAACGAGATCATTCTCCCTGGAACAGGCAAGCTCAATCCTAACGCAATCAACCGCAAATGGAACGATGACTGGAACAAGGACGTGTTCCGCAGCGGAATCCGCCAGGAGTACAATGTCTCAGCCGCCGGTGGCTCGGATGTCACACAGGGGTATATGTCATTGTCTTATCTGAACGACCAAGGTTATGTTCCGAACTCTGGATTCAAGCGTATCTCTATGCGCGCGAAGGTTGATCACACCATCAACAAGTTCATCAAGGCCGGAATCAACATCGCCTACTCCAACACAGACCAGTCTCAGTACAATGACTCTGAAGGCAGCAACTACTCAAACCTGTTCTTCTTCTCACAGTCCATCGCGCCTATCTATCCTATCTATCTTTATGACGCTAACGGCAACCGCCAGTACAATGAAAGAGGCGAGACTCTCTACGACTGGGGTGAGACAGGCCGTGGATACGCTCCGACCAGCAACCCTTACGGCCAGCTGAAATCTTCTGTCAAGAGCACAATCAAAGATAACATCTCCTCAAGAGGGTATATCAATGTGAACATCCTCAAGGATCTTGTCTTCTCTGTAAACGCCGCCTACGATGTGTTCAACACAAAGGGCGACTACTATACGACACCTAACGGTGGTGACGCAAAGAATGTCAACGGACGAGGCGAGCAGGACTACACACGTTACACTGCCCTGAACGCCAACCAGCTCCTCACCTGGACTCCGACTTTCGGAGATCATAACCTCAACATCCTCCTTGGACACGAGACAAAGTCTGACAAGAGCTACTATCTCTACGGTCATATGACAAACTTCGTGGACAAGAGCGTCACCGACTTCGCGAACGCCACGGTCTATCAGGACCTCACTTCCTACACTCAAAGCTACTTCCTTGAAGGCTTCTTCAGCCGCGCCGAGTATAACTTCGCGAACAAGTACTACCTTTCCGCCTCCTACCGTGTGGATGGTTCCTCACGTTTCGCGAAAGACAAGCGTTGGGGCGACTTCTGGTCCGTCGGCGCTTCCTGGAACGCGAAGTCAGAAAAATTCCTTCAGAATGTGGATTGGCTTGAGTTCCTCAAGCTTAAGGCCAGCTACGGTACCCAGGGTAACGACAACATCGGTGTGAACCGTGTCTATGAGAACCTCTACCGCATCGATCGTGTCGATGGTCAGGCCTCCCTCACCCAGACATTCCGCGCCGCTCCTGACGTGACCTGGGAGAAGTCCAATAACTTCAACACCGGTTTTGAGACAAGGCTCTTCAACAGGGTGTCCCTCAACTTTGAGTACTTCATCAAGGAGACAAAGGATATGATCTACTATCGTCCTCTCGCCCTTTCACAGGGTGCCCCTACAACCCAGCTTGTCAACGATATGGATATGATGAACACCGGTGTCGAGTTCGAAGTCAACGCCGACATATTCAAGACAAGGGATTTCAAGTGGAGCGTCTCCCTCAATGGAACACACTACAAGAACAAGATCACCAAACTTCCTTCCGACTATCCGGACGAGGGTAAGCAGGTCGGCAATTTCTGGCGTGAGAAAGGAAAGCCTCTCTACAACTACTATCTCTTTGAGTGGGCTGGAGTTGACTCCAAGACAGGTCTTCCGCAGTACTACAAGTACGACGACAATGGTGAGCGCACCATCGTCAACACTACCTCTGAGGCTTCCTACCGCAAGACTGGCAAGACCCCTATCCCTGACCTCTACGGTGGTTTCGGAACAACCCTCGCCTACAAGGGATTCGACTTCAGCGCAAGCTTCGCCTACCAGATCGGAGGCTACACCCTTGACTCTGTTTATCAAGGCTTGATGACAGCAGGTAACGCCGGCAGCAACTGGCACAAGGACATATTCAACAGATGGACTCCACAGAACACCGACACAGATGTTCCACGCGTCCAGATGAACTATCAGGAAGCCAACGCCAGCTCAACAAGGTGGCTTACCAAGTCTTCTTACCTCAGCCTGAGAAATGTCACCCTTGGCTACACTCTTCCTAAAAGCATCGTCAGCAAACTCGCTTTGAGCAATCTCAGAATCTATGTCACAGCTGACAATGTATTCTACACATCCGCAAGAAAGGGAATGGACGTACGTAAGTCATTCACAGGAGCCAACGGGTTCACTTACTCAGCTCTTCGTACCGTTTCCGGTGGTGTAACTCTTACTTTCTAATTATTAAAGAGATACGATTATGAAAAAATACATAGCACTTTTAGCAGCCGCAACCATTGTCCTCGCTTCCTGCGAGAAAGACTTTGATGTTCAGGACTCCTCGCGCCTTTCAGGAACGCAGGCCGCCTCTTTGGTTGAGCAGGATCCGGAATTCCTCGCGTCATACGTGAATGGATTCTATGCTTGGATGGTTCAGTTCAATACAATGAACAGGACAAGCGGAGGACACGATGACTTCGGATTCCTCGGCGTTGTCTACAACACGGATATGATGGGACTCGACATCGCCATCAACGGATCCTGGAACTGGGGAACCTACGACATCAACCACGACTTTGGTGAATATGACTACCGCCGTCCTTTCCAGTTTTGGAACTTCTTCTATTCCTTTATAAAAAAGGCCAACGAGGTTATCGACTTCTTTGGAAGCGAGGACCCAACCAATGCCACACTGAGAGGTTATCTCGGACAGGCATACGCTCTGCGAGCCTTCTCCTACACCTACCTCATCCAGCTCTTTCAGGATCCCGTGGAAGGAACGACTCCTACGGCAAAGTTCAGGGATGACGCTCCGGCAGTGCCTATCATCTATGCCACCCGAGACGGTTTCTCCACCGATGAGGCAAACGCCGTGGCCGGAAGGAACAAACTTTCCGACCTCAAGACTGAGATCGAGCGCAACATCGCTCTCGCACTTCCTCTTCTTGAAGGCTATCAGAGGGCTTCCAAGAATGAGGTCAACTATCAGGTAGCCCAGGGTATAGCCGCGCGTTACTACCTGCTCACCCAACAGTGGGACAAGGCGATCACCGCCGCTCAGGAGGCACAGAAAGGCTTTGACATTATGGACGCCACCCGCCTTGCCTCCGGTTTCGACGAGATTGAGGACAATGAGGTACTTTGGGGATTCAACCACAACACCGAGACCCAGACGACCTATGCGTCATTCTTCTCACACTTGAGCAATGACAGCCCTGGTTACGGTGGTGTCGGCCAGTCAGTGCACTGCATCGACCGCAGTCTCTACGATCAGATTCCTAACACTGACTACAGAAAGGCTCTCTTCAATGGTCCAGACGGAGACGCCTCCGCAAGTATGACAGGAGCCAAACTTCCTTACGCGGCCCGCAAGTTCGGTTATGTTGAATCCTGGCTCCAGGACTACATCTTTATGCGCAACGCCGAGATGATCCTCATCGAAGCAGAGGCCCACGCCCGTCTCTCAGACGGTCAGGCATCCTCAGTCCTCGCGAAGCTTGCGACAAAGCGTGACCCGGCGTGGGTTAACGGCAATGTGACTGTTGACGATGTTCTCCTTCAGAGAAGAATCGAACTCTGGGGTGAAGGATTCGAGTACTTCGACCTTCGTCGTAACGGTCTCTCCGTTGACAGGAAATATGACGGAACCAACCACAGCGCCGGAGCGCAGTTCGTGTTCCCTGCCCACTCCTCAAGCTGGAATTTCCAGATTCCTCTGCAGGAGATGCAGAACAACGTCAACATCACAGAGGAAGAGCAGAATGACTGGAAATCCGGTACAGCCGAGTAAGTTGATCAATTAAATCAGCAACAGAAATGAAGAATATATTCAAATATTTGCCGCTTGTCGCGGTCATCGCCTTGGCTTCCTGCGCAAAGGAGGCTCCAAGCAAGAGTTCCGTCGAATCCGGTTTCGACAAGTTCACCGGTACCCTTCCTACGGTAGCCATCTCAGCCAACGCTGAATGCAACGCCATCGAAGGTTACGCCACTGTGGTAGTGACATATTCAGGGATCAGCACAAGCCTTGACTCCCTTTCCGTGGGAGTGCTTTCCGATTCAGATCCGACTTTCCGCAACGCAAGTTTCACTAAATATGAAAGTCCTGCGGACGGTTCTGTAAGCCTGAAGGCGAAAGTCACCCCTAACAAGACATACTATATCAGAGGAGTAGCGGCTTGTACCGGCGGCACAAGCTATTCAGATGTGATCGAGGTCAAAGTACCTGACGTTCCGTTCTATATCAAAGCCATCGGGGCGTATGCTGGCAAAATACAGTCCGCAGCCGACGGAACAGAGTACAACAACACAATCACTATCGTCGCTGATGACAGTGATCCTGAACATACCTGCTACGTCTATGGAATCGAGCCTTATTATGTGGCGCAGTACGGTTATGGTACAGATGTAACCAAGGCGTTGAATGTCTGCGTCGCGACAATAGACAATGATGCGAACACCATCACGATTGGGAACGAATCAAGCATCCATCTCAACAGCTCCACGGCAAGACGCTATCTTTATGGATTCAACGGACCTGACCCTGCAAGCGCCAAGTATGGTTTTGATGTTGTCTTCAAACTTGGCAATGATGGAACATCCCTGGTTATGGCCAATGCCATAGGTACCGTGAATGTCAACACTGAGAGCGGTGAGGCTTCATTCGAGGATTACTACTACGGTGGAGTCACCTATGCGAAGAAATAGACAGGCTGTCTGACCTTTTGATGGTGGCCCCGAAGTCATATCGACTTTGAGGCCATCATTTTTAAAATAATTCGTAACTTTGACTTTCATACATTCAGCAATGTTATCCTTTGCAGCTTTGCTGGATAACGATTAATGAGATGATATTTTGAGAATATGAAAAAGTTGTACTTGCCCTTGCTGGCGCTCGCCATCATAGCATCGTGCTCAAAGGAAGAAACCATTGAGACAAACAAAGAAGAGACAACAACAGCTCCGGAAGTTGATCATTCAATTGTCCAAGGCGAGGCCATAGTGAAGTTCAGCGACGAGATGATTTCCTTGATTGAGAGCGACTTGAACGAAGGGAAGATCGTCACCAGATCGATGGGGCTGAACCAGACTCTCGATGAGATCGGCATATCCTCCATCAAAAGGCTATTTCCGGATGCAGGGGAATATGAGCCACGCACCAGACGTGAAGGACTCCACAAATGGTACATAGTGAGCTACAAGACCGATGTGCCACAGACAAGGGCCTCAGCGGAACTCGAATCGGTACCTGGCGTGGAATATGTTGAGGGCCACCGCATTGTGATGACAGATGAGTTCAACGACCCTGAATATTCAAAGCAATGGGGATACGCCAACACCGAAAACGAAGGCTACGACATCAATGTGCTGCCGGTTTGGGACAGCTACACCACCGGAAATCCCAAAGTGATCGTGGCGGTGGTGGACCAAGGTGTTGATCTCGCCCACGAGGATCTGGCCGCTAACTGTTCCTCGTTGAACTATAATTCCATCAACTACAACAACACGGTGGTGGCCGGCACACACGGAACACACGTGGCCGGAACCATCGCCGCCGTGAACAACAATAGTGTGGGTGTCAGCGGAGTCGCGGGCGGCAACGCGGCCAGAGGCGAGAAAGGTGTGACCATTATGTCCTGCGAGATTCTGCGTGAAGTGATCAGAAACGGCAAGACACAGACAATAGGCGGAAACAGTGCGACAGCCATAAAATGGGCTGCGGACCACGGCGCGGTGATCTGTCAGAACAGCTGGGCATACAGCTATGACAGGGACGGAGACGGACAATTGAACGCCTCGGAACTGGCTAACGCTCTGGCCGGAAAAGTCAGCGCCGCTGACAAATCCGCCATTGACTATTTCATCAAATATGCAGGATGTGACAATGACGGGAACCAACTGGCGGACTCCCCTATGAAAGGAGGTCTTGTAGTCTTCGCCGCCGGTAACGAAAACATCCAGAACGGTGTTCCAGCGAACTACGAGCCTGTCATCGCTGTAGCAGCCATCGACAAGAACGGGAAAAAGGCCAGTTACTCCAACTACGGTGACTTCGTTGACATCGCGGCTCCTGGTTCTTCTGTTTACAGCACACTTCCTAACGGGAAATACGGTTATCTGTCCGGAACCTCAATGGCTTGTCCTCACGTCTCCGGTGTCGCAGCCCTTCTGGTCTCATACCTTGGCGGACCGGGATTCACCTGCGATGAGCTTAAGGAAAGAATCCTCTCCAGCAAAAGGACGGACATCGTTCCTGGCAGCATCGGAGGACTGATCGACGCGATGGGAGCATTGACCTACGGAGGGGATTACATCCCGGAAAAGGCCCAGAACCTCAGTACGGCGATCACTTCCAATGAGTTGAGATTATCCTGGACTGTTTCCGGCGACGCTGACGGACATCCCGCATACGGATATTCAGTTTTCATCGGAAAAGACAAGGCGGCGGTCGAGGCGGCCAACACAAGCGGAACCACTTCCGGAGTGACAAGAACTGATGTCAAGACAACGGCAAGACTCGGCGAGACCACTTCGGTGGAGATCAACGATCTCGATTTCAACACCACCTACTATGCGAAAGTCATCGGTTACTCATACGCAAGATCATACGGTGAGGCCAGCGACATAATAAGTTTCGTGACGGAGAAGAACAACCCGCCGGTCATCGAACTGGATGTGAATGAAGACATTACTCTCAAGTCACACGAAAGCGCAAGAATAAATGTGACCATCCACGACCCGGACGGACACGATTTCACCTACACCTACAAGGCCGGATCGACCGCAGACTCTTTCGCGAAGACACT
Organism: Bacteroidaceae bacterium; assembly: GCA_963660255.1. Lineage (GTDB taxonomy): Bacteria > Bacteroidota > Bacteroidia > Bacteroidales > UBA932 > Cryptobacteroides. The sequence goes on from CAVKYA010000034.1 coordinate 7,856, forward strand.
TGACGGCAAACTACAAGTGACAATCAATGCGCCGGAAGCAGACGCAGGAACCTACACAGCCGAGTTGACAGCGACCGACAAGTATGGAGAATCATCCACAGAACAGATCAAGTACACAATTCTTGAAAACACGCCTCCACAGAAACTAAAGGACGTGGAAGATATGTTCATCACCACGGTCGGAACTGAATTCTCTCTGAATATGCCAGACTACTTCACCGATCCGGACGGTGAGAGCCTAAAGTACAGTTTCTCCCTCAGCGATCCTTCTGTGGCACGATTGATACAGAATGAGGACAAGATCACCGGAACCATCCTCAAGTACGGGGTGACAACAGTGACAATTTCCGCCATTGACGCGAAGATGGCCACGGCAAAAGTCGAGTTCAAGATTCTGGCCAGAGACGCCGCGGTCGAGTACGCCGCATATCCGAATCCGGTTGCGGATGTACTGAAAGTCGCGACGGGCAAGGATTTGGTGGATGTGAATGTCAGGATTGTCTCCCAAACTGGAAGTGTTGTGTTTGACGGCGACCTTAAGTCCAGTGCCTTCGAGCCGGCCGAGATAGATATGTCGAAGTGCGCTCCGGGGAAATATTCAGCGACCATTAAGTTTGATTCCAAAGAGTTTAAGCAAACAATAGTAAAAAAATAATGAGAAACAGAATTATACTTGCAATGGCATTCGGATGCCTGATGTCAGCCGGATCCGCATTCGCCCAAAGTGAGGAGGCTCTGCCTTTCGTCAGGATCGACCGGAACCCGGTCACCGCCGGAATGGGGTTCGCAGGGGCGGCAGCATCCAGCGAGACTGCATATTCATCATTCAGGAACTCCTCCGTCATTCCGTTCTCAGCGGAAAAGGTGTCATTTGGTTTGTCCGGCCAGACTTGGGCTCCAGATGGCGTAAAGACCACGAACATCAATTTCGGAGCCGCTGTAAAAGCCGGAAAAAGGTTTGGATTTTCAGTCGGGGCGGCATACCAGACAGGCGATGAATACTCCTTATACGATGATTACGGAGTGGCGCAAATGACATTCAAGCCTAATGAGATGATCATCAACGGAGGTGTCGGATTCAGGATTCTGGACAACCTGTCTGCCGGTGCGAACATCCGCTATGCCTCACAAAAGCTTTCATCCGACAATTCCTACTCAGCAATCTCGACGGATGTGTTCCTGACCTACCGGCTTTCAGATCTGAATATCACGGCCGGAGTCTCGTCCTTAGGTTCTTCGGTGAAGTCAGCCTCAGGAGATTCGTTCAGCCTTCCGGCCTCAGCCACCATCGGGGTTGAGTGGTCAAAAGCATTCTCGGAAGTCCACGGACTAAGACTGGTGGCGGACGCTGACTACTTCTTCAGCGGGAATGTAACCGCCGCGGCCGGTGCGGAATATTCATTCAAGAATATGCTCTTCGCCAGAGCGGGCTACCATTTCGGAACGAAAGACGCTGTTCTTCCGTCATTCGTCACCGTCGGACTTGGAGTGAAATTCTTCGGTGTAAGTCTTGACTTCGCTTACCTGACCGCAAACGATGTCCTCGGCAACACCCTCACCTTCGGGCTCGGCTATCGTTTTTAGACTTTGATGTCGCTTCGATGCTTCGACAAGCTCAGCAACCGACTTTCACCCCTCCAGAATCTTGTTCTGTTCAGCGACCGAGGCTTCGTGGATGGCGGTGAAGAAGGCGGTGACGAAATCTTCGGAGAGGCCGTACTGCTTGCCTTGCTCGATCATCGAGGACAGGATGCTGTCCCAACGGGTAGCCTGTACGATGGCGATGTTGTGGGCTTTCTTGAACTCGCCGATCTTGCGGGAGATCTCCATTCTGGAGCC
>CAVKYA010000034.1:10295-14764 GCA_963660255.1 Bacteroidaceae bacterium
TTGGCGACCTCCGTGCAGACCTTCATTCCATATTCATTCTTCACCTTCTGGAGCCATTTCAGGCCGGGAGTGCCGACTCCCTCGAAGGATCCCGGATGAGTGCGAGGTTTCCATATTCCCGCACGGAAAACGTGGATACCGAATCCGTGAAGACCTTTGGCGGTCATCATCACCTGCAACTCGGACTCCGCGCTGCAAGGGCCGGCGATGACAAGAGGGGGGATGCTCTCGTCGAAGAATCCCCACTCTGAAACGGGGATGATGTCAAGTGTTCGTTCCATAACTATCTCAAAATCTTTTTAATTCGGTTTGCCTCGTGAATGAGTTCGGTAATGCGTTCGCCGTCATATTCAGCGATGGCATCCCGGAAAAGTCTCATCTTTTCCAAATATGTGTCGATGACGTGCAGCACATTGTCACGGTTCTGCTCCAAGATCGGAGTCCACATCTCGGCGGAGCTTTTCGCCAAACGCACGGTAGAGGAGAATCCACCGGACGCAAGGTCGAAGATGTGCTTCTCATCCTTTTCCTTGTCAAGGACCGTCAGAGCCAGCGCGAAGGAGGTGACGTGCGAGATGTGCGAGACGTAGGCGGTGTGCACATCGTGGCTGTCGGCGTTCATAAAAAGCGGACGCATATTCAACGCATCATACAATCCCTCAACGATTTTCACCGCCTGTGGATCAGAATCCTCGGTGTTCGCGAATATGCAGGCACGGCCGTCGAAAAGGTTCGGCATCGCGGCCCAAGGCCCTGAATATTCAGTGCCGGCCATTGGGTGTGTCGCCACAAAACGGCCACGGAGCGGGTGGTAGTGCACGGCGCGGACGATATTGCTCTTTGTGGAGCAGGTGTCGATCACGATCTTCTTTCCGCTACCTTCCTCTTTGAATATGTCAAGCACTTGAGGGAGCATCTTCACCGCCGAGCCGACCGGGATGGCGATCACCGTGATGTCGCTCCTGCGGACGCACTCCTCGAACGGAACGATCTCGTCCACGAGTTCCATCTTTGCGGCAGCCGCAGCGTTCACGGGATCGGACTCGACACCGAGGACCGTCTTGGCGAATCCCCTTCTCTTCAAGTCTATGGCCATCGAGCCGCCTATCAGGCCTAATCCTATTATTCCTACTATCATTGTATTCTATCTTTATGTCGCTTCTATGCTTGATGCTATGACAGGCTCAGTCGCTTCGACAAGCTCAGCGACCGGACATTTCGGTCACTGGGCCTACAGGCACTGGGCCTACAGGCACTGAACTTGCGGTCACTGAGCCTGCGGTTGCTGAGCTTGTCGAAGCATCGAAGTGACCTGATCTATAACTTTTTCTATTACTTTATTCGCGCGGTCAAGAACTTCCGGCTTGGCGCAAAGCGAAATCCGAATGTAGTCATCACCGTTCTTTCCGAATATAAATCCCGGAGTGATGAACACACCCGCTTGGCGCAGAATGCGTTCCGAAATCACTTCTCCGGCCGTCATCCCGTTCTCCGCGTACTTGGACGGCACCTTACCCCAAAGGAACAGCCCAGCAGTGTCGTGGTCATAGACCGCACCGAGAGTCTTGAATATCCTCCCGGCGGCGACACGTCTGCGGACATATTCAGAATTCAGTTCCTCGAACCATTCCGGCTCCTGCCTCAAGGCCTCAATAGCCGCCAGCTGCAGCGGCTTGAACATCCCCGAATCCATCTGGCTCTTGACCTTCAGTACCTCGGCGATATATTCCGGAGCTCCGCCGACCATTCCGATTCGCCAACCGCTCATATTATGTGCCTTGCTCAGGGAATTCAGTTCCAGACAACAATCTTCCGCACCATCCGCCGCCAAAATGGAAAGCGGCTTCCCACAAAGTATAAATGAATATGGATTGTCATTCACAATCAACATCTTGTGCTTCCGTCCGAAATCCACCAGCCGCTGATAAAGCTCAGGGGTAGCCTTGGCTCCAGTCGGCATATTCGGATAATTGGTCCACATTATCTTCACGCCCTCAAGATCCATTCTCTCCAAGGTCTCGAAATCCGGCCACCAATGGTTCTCCTCCTTAAGATCGTAGGTAATAATATCGGCCTCAACCAGTTTGGAGGCCGAAGTGTAGGTCGGATAGCCGGGATCCGGAACAAGCACCTTGTCTCCCGGATTGACAAACGCCATCGAAATCAGAAGGATTCCCTCCTTGGATCCTACCAAAGGCTGGATGCCACCGTCCGGATTCAGTGTCACGCCGTAATAACGTGAGTACCAATCGGCAAAGGCCTGTCTCAACTCCGGAAGCCCCTTGTAATTCTGATAGGCGTGGTTACCCGGTTTGCGGGCCGCCTCGACCAGAGCGTCAATCGCCGCCTGCGGAGGCATCCCGTCCGGAGCGCCTATTCCCAGATTGATTATCTTGTCCTCCCCACGTGCCACGCGTTCGGCGTTCAGAGCGTCAAGCTCTTTCTGTTTGCGGGAGAAGTAATATTCCTGAACAGAAGATGTTCTTTTTGCAGGTTCAATTATCATAATAACTACATCGAAGATTTATATTCGCCTAAAATGTTAAGTCCCTCCATAAGGGGTCTGACCGCCCTCAAGGCCTGGCGGTAACGGCCGTAGGTCGCGAACTTGATGTCCGCGTAGAAGAAATACTGCCATTCCTGCCCAGGGATCGGCAGGGACTGGATTCTCGTAAGATTCATGTCGTAGAACGAAAGAATCGTAAGTACCTGAGCCAGAGAACCAGGCTTGTGTGGCAGTGTGAAGCATAAGCTTGCCTTGTTGATCTCACGGCGGGGAACCGTGATCGCGTCATCCAGAATCAGGAAGCGGGTGAAGTTCTGCTTGTAGGTCTCGATGCTGCGGGCAAGGATCTCCAAGCCGTTTTGTTCAGCCGCCAATTCAGAGGCGACCGCCCCGACTCCCCTCAGCCCCTCGGCAGCGATGTCGATGGCGCTCTTGGCTGTGTCCTCGGACTCCACCATCGTGATCCACGGGCAGTTGCGCTCGAAGAACTGACGGGTCTGGTTGATGGCCATATAGTGAGTCCGAACCTCCTTGATGTCGTGGATGTCCTGCCCCGGCAGTGCCATAAGGTTCTGATGTATGGGGATGTACACCTCGCCCTTGATCTTATAGGGATTCGACCTCAACAACTCGAAATTGGGAATGAGTCCTCCAGAGATAGTGTTCTCAATGGCCATAGCCGCCGCCTGAGCCTCACCCGAAGCCACCGCCTTGAACAGCCCCTCGAAGGTCGGGCATTCCACGATGGAAATCTCCTCACCTCTCGCTGAATAGAACGCCCTCGCCGCCTGCTCATGGAAGCAGCCCCTGTAACCTTGTATCGCGACTTTTGTCATATTCATCAAGTTCGTTCAAAAAATTCTGACCTTACATATAAAAAAGGCTGCCCGGAAAAGCACCGGACAGCCATATATTCATCTATCTTTTTTTCTGAATATTCCTGCACACGCTCGTCCGGTCCTCTACCTGCCGCGGTAAAAGAAATAAAAACCGAAAGAATAAAATCGTGTGCTCATCATCATAACGATGCAAAGATAGTAAAATCGGAAGAAAATGTTCCTAAAAATTTAATGAATATGCCGGAGCGGCGGAAGAATATTCATCCGTCACTTTCCAAGACATTCATTAGACGGTCATTATCTCCTTCTCCTTTGCCGAGACGAGTTCGTCGATGGCCTTCACCTTGGTGTCGGTGACCTTCTGGATCTCATCCTCGCCCTCCTTACGCACGTCCTCGGAGAAGTCTCCGGCCTTCTCTGCCTTCTTGAGAGCGTCAACACCATCGCGGCGGGCATTGCGCACAGCCACCTTGATGTTCTCGCCTGTGGCCTTCGCCTTCTTGATGAGTTCCTTACGCCTTTCCTCGGTAAGAGCCGGGATAGGACAGCGGATGACCTCGCCATTGTTTGATGGGGTGAATCCGAGGTTCGCGTTGATGATCGCCTTCTCGATCACAGGAATCATGTTCTTTTCCCAAGGCTGGATGGCGATTGTCCTCGCGTCCGGCACGGTGACGGAAGCCACCTGAGAGACAGGAGTTTGAGAGCCGTAGTAGTCAACCATCACATTGTTGAGGATGGACGGATTGGCCTTTCCGACACGGTAGGTCTTGAGATCTTCCTCAAGGAACAGCACTGAGTCCTCCATTTTGGACTTCACTCCGCTGATGATTTCTTTCGCTTTGTCTGTAAGCATAGTGTATTGTGTTAATTGTTATTAATCAATATATTCAAAGACATTAATATATTCAATGGCACACCCGCTTATTTCGGGCAGACGATTATTTATGAACGAGCGTTCCAACCTTTTCCCCGTTCACCAGTTTCAGCAGGTTGCCCTCGCCGTTCACATCGAAAACTATGATCGGCATATTCCCGTCATTGCAAAGTGCGTAGGCCGTCTGGTCGAGCACCTTGAGATGCTTCGCCATCGCCTCGTCGAACGTCAGCTCATCGTACTTGAC
>CAVKYA010000035.1:0-14620 GCA_963660255.1 Bacteroidaceae bacterium
ATGGAGAACTTTTCGGACAGAGGCATAAAGAAGAGTGTTGACTGGGCGCTGGTGGCTGTCTACCTGCTCCTTATCCTTATAGGTTGGATCAACATCTACGCCTCCATCCATTCGGAAGGGCCTGCCTCTATATTCGACTTCGGATTCCGCTGCGGCAAACAATTCGTGTGGATTCTCACGGCCTTGGGGCTCGCCGGAGTTATTCTGTTCGCCATAAACCCGCAATTCTGGGAAAGCACGTCACTGATTCTGTATTTAGGAGTCCTGGGGATGCTTGTGGCTGTGATATTCCTTGGAATCGATGTCAAGGGATCCCGATCGTGGTTTGAATTCGGACCGATCCGGTTCCAACCAGCGGAAGTCTCGAAGATCACGACATCCCTGTTGCTGGCGACGCTTATGAGCCAGGCGAACTTCAGGATAACCAGATTCAAGGACTTTCTGCTGACGGCCCTGATACTCGGAATCCCGATGGTTGTCATTCTGGCCGAAAGCGAGACAGGTTCCGCGCTGGTCTATGTAGGATTCATATTCGTGATGTACAGGGAGGGTTTCTCAGGCTGGTGGATTTTCTGCATCGGGATGGCCGCCCTTCTGTTCATCCTCACCCTCACGGCATCGGCATACGTGTCCATCGCAGTGCTTGCGGGGATTCTCCTGCTGTGCAACTTTCTCGAATCGAACAAGATCGGCTCACGTTTTTGGATATTCACAGGAATATTCACAGTCCTTTGCCTGCTGCCCTGGATCTTCGGCAAGTTCAATCCGGAGTCCTTCGCCGCCAAGATAAATCCGCTCTACATCCTGATCGGGGTCTGCGTCGCCACGGCGATATATCTGATAGTCATAGGTTACAAGTCACGGCATCGCTTCCTGTCGATGTCCGCCTTGGGGCTGATCGCCGGAATAGCGCTTGTGTTTTCCACGGAGTTCATATTCAACAACATCCTGCAGGATCATCAGCGTAAGAGAATAGAGGTGCTGCTGGGTATGAAGGAGGATCCGACAGGTGTCGGCTACAATGTCAACCAGAGTATGATCGCCATCGGTTCCGGAGGGTTCTCCGGGAAAGGCTTTCTGGGAGGCACCCAAACCACATTCGGGTTCGTGCCGGAGCAGAGCACCGATTTCATCTTCTGCACGGTCGGCGAGGAATGGGGATTCCTTGGCTGCCTTGTGGTGATCGGCCTGTACGTGTTCCTGATCTCCAGAATAATCTCTGACGCAGAGAAAAGCCGGGAGGCGTTCACCCGGATTTATGGCTATTGTGTCGCCTCGTGTATCTTTATGCACCTTTTCATCAACATCGGTATGACCATCGGCATTATGCCCGTGATCGGCATCCCGCTGCCGCTGCTCAGCTATGGAGGATCATCATTATGGGCTTTCACCGTGTTGATTTTCATATTCATAGCACTTTATCGACAGGAGAAGAAATACTACTAACCGTGGTTTCCAAGCAGTTTCCTTAGAATTTTCGCATTCAATGATAATTTTTTAGTAACTTTGCAACCTATCGCCTTGGTGGTGAAATGGTAGACACGAGGGACTTAAAATCCCTTGGACAGAAATGTCCGTGCGGGTTCGATTCCCGCCTGAGGCACAAAGGGGACGGCTTCCGCCGTCCCCTTTGCGCGTTTTCCTCTATGTGTAAATTTAATCTGCCTTGATCAGGATCCCAGTGATTGTGATGTCGCCGCCGATAATGAGAGCGGTATCGGAACCGTTCATCGTCGTCGCCATTCCCTCCGAGATCTCGAACTCCAGGAAGTCCTCACCAGCGGCAAGGGTGATGTTGTTAGGGCTCTCTCCTCCATCACGGATGAAAGGGGCGCCCCACCAACCGTCACACAGGCAGAAAGTCTGAGGAGCGTCGTGGTGCGCGAACGTGAACCTGATGGTCTGGCCGGCCGTCGGAGTTATCGCAGAAAGGTCAAGCTCGGATGCCGAAAGGTACCACCACCAGCCTGTGGTGTATTCACCGGACCAGATCTGAGTATAATCATCTCCGGTGTCTCCGTCACCGCTGGCAACCTCGTCAGACAGCGTCACCTCTGGCAAGGTATATTTCTTGCCGCCGCAGTCCTCAAGGACAACCTGCGCGGGGCCAGCCTTGACACCCATCGGTGAATATATGTGAAGAGAACCTGTGGCTTTGCGCTTGAACACACCTGCGTCCACTACAATGTCATTGCCGTCGGTGCCAGGGAAATAAGCTTTGGTGATAAATTCGAGGTCGTTGCCATACACCTCCACACATTCGTTGATCTTGACTTCCTTGTCAAGAGGAGCGACACGCAACGGCTCCGGCTTGCCCACAGCCAGCGTCACGGCCGACTCTGACGATTCTCCATCCGCCTCAACCGTTACCTTTCCCCCGTCCGTGGAGACACCTGCGGGAGTCACCACCGAGATGTAGCCGTTGCCGACCTTGGTGATGTCGCTCACGGAGACATTGCCGGGGAACACAACGGACGTGACCTTCTCCAGACCGGTGCCAGTGATGGTGACGACCTGTCCTTCAATGACTTTTGTAGGCAGGACAGACTTCACCACGAGCACATCGTTGACATCTTCCATATTATGATCGTCACAGGAAGTCACAGCGATGCCCGACAGCAACGCCAAACCTGCGACCATAAGAGATATAACTTTCTTTTTCATAAATCTTACTCGTTTAAAATCTTGTTAAACCTGTTTTACCAATTAGGATTCTGCGTAAGATTGCCGTTCTTCTGGATCTCAGACTGAGGAATCGGGTACAGATTGTACTTCTCGTCCCACTGGCGAGCCTTCGTGACACGATTGAGAATCAAATCACCGTTACCGTCCAGTTTGAAGTCCGCCTCGTCTATATTCTTAAAGAACTCCGCACCCTTCTTCCAGCGGCGTACATCCCAGAATCGCTGGCCTTCGAAGGCAAGCTCAACCATACGCTCACGCATATAGCGCTCCTCGAAGCCGTCATTTCCGTGAAATTCCGGCATCATAATGTCAGGACGGTCACGAAGCACATTGACAGCCTCGTTGGCTGACATACCGAAATCACCCTTATCGTCAGCGTTGCCGTAGTAATTGTACATTGCTTCAGCATAGTTCAGGTACACCTCGGCGAGACGCATCACAATCCAGTTGTGGCGTGTCGTTGTCTGGTTGTTGGCCGTTGTGACGCAGTTGCCGTCCACGAACTTCTTCAGGTAGTAGCCGGTCGGAGTGGAGCCGTACTTAGGAGCGCCGTTGAAACCACCCTGATACGTCTCGATAGAGATCTGCTGAGTCGCATTGGCCGGCCAGAGGTCGCCGTTCTTCACTACAGTGAGCTCAAAACGCGGGTCCAGGCCATCGTATGGCTTCTCGGCGGTCACATTAACATCTCCAGGATGCTTCTCCTTGAATGTCTTGCCGTCAGCCTGATACTCATACGCGTCCACCAGCGCCTGTGTAGGACAGTTGCCGGAGTTGCCGTTCTCCACACCGACAGGATAATTGTACTGCTCGAAAGTGTTGCTTGCCTGTGTGCCAAGAATGAAGATGAACTCTGGGTTGGTGAATGTGTCGTGCCCCCACAGACCGGCGTACTCGCTGAGCTTGTAGCCCCAACGTTGAGCGTTGTCAATGATAACCTTGGCAGCGGCGGCGGCTTCCTTCCAAAGTCCCTTGTCATTGTCCGTGTTGAACAAAGGCGAAGCCTGATAAAGAAGCGCGCGTGCCTTCAGCGCAAGGGCTGCGCCACGGGTGGCACGGCCGATTTCCTGGCCGGGGATGTCATTGTACGACACAGGCAGGTATTCAGCCACGGCATCCAATTCGTTGACGATGAACCTGAACACATCCTTGGCAGGGGTGCGCTCCACACTGTTGGCCTGCTCATTGGTGAGGGTCGTGGTCACCAACGGCACATCACCGTAGGCGCGGACCAGCTCGAAATAGAAATATGCGCGGAGGAACCGCAGCTCGTATGGGAATATCTCAAACTGCTGCACCATCGTCTGATAGTCAGGATCATATTCATAATCCGACAGGTCTATCTTCTGGATACGCTCCAGATACATATGCACCTGGGTGATGGCGCGGTAGGATCTGTCCCATATTGTCGAGAAAGGATTCGATGGAGTCCAGCCTCCGTTGAAATAATTGTGGATAGGCGAGAACGAGAGAGCGAACTCCGACTCGTCCGTGGCGCTGGCGATCAACGCTCCGTTACCGTAGGAATTGTCCTTGAACTCGCTCGGCATCTGCGCATAGACATCATAGACAAGAGCCTTGACACCATTGATGGGGCTGTTGTAGGTCCAATCCTCGTCACGGTTCGATGCTTCGTTGTAATTCAGGTCGGCGCAACCGGCAAAGACCGCCGCGGCCATACCTAAAAGAGCATATTTTATCTTGTACATAAATATATCTTTGATTAGAAAGTTAACGTGACACCTATATTGACACCCTTGAACATTGGATATGCTGTCGAAAGCACCTCTGCGTCCATTGCCTCGACATTGTCAAAGGACAGAAGGTTCTCGCCCTGTACGAATATCTTGGCGGCGGCAATGGAAAGTTTTGAGAGCACCCTTGCCGGAACCTTATAGTAAACCTCGATGTTACGCATCTTCAAGAAGTGGACAGGCTTGTACCAGACATCGCTCGCCTGGTTGTTGTTGCTGCTGTTCTGTGTTGTCAGACGAGGGTAGAGAGCGTTTTCGCCAGCCACGTCCCAACAGTTGTTGTAGTAGTCCACTGAAAGGTTGCCGTTATCAGCCATACCACCCCATATCGCGGACGGAAGCCACTTCATATAGTTGCCGGTACCCTGGAACCACGCGTTCAGACCGAAGCCTTTGTACTCCACACCGACATTGAAGCCGTAGTTCAACTCAGGAATATCGGTAGCGCCATCGAGGCTGGTGACATCGAACTCGTTGATTACATTGTCACCGTTAAGATCCTTGTATTTGATGTCACCGGGACTTACGTTGGAGAATTCCTGACGGTTGCCGGCGTTGATGTCTGCCTGATCCTTGAAGAAGCCCGCCGACTTGAGTCCCCACGCCTCGTTCACACGGTGGCCTACAGGATCGCTCAGAGGGTAGGTCGGTGTTCCGATGTACCTGACCACCTCATTGCGGGCCCAAGACAGGTTGGCTCCCAGATTCAGATTGAGGTCGGAAGTGATTTTCTTCGCGTATTTGGCACCGATCTCAAAACCGTAGCTTCTTACCTTGCCGACATCATTGTAAGACGACTGAATGCCGACTACAGACGAATTCTCATAGCTTGCGGAGAGCATAATGTGACTGCGAAGCTGGTAGAAAGCGTCAACAGAGATGTCAAGGGCGTCCGCTATACGCAGGTCGGTTCCAAAGTTGAAATTCGTGGATGTTTCCTGCGAGAAATCGGTGGTCGGAAAGGAGCCGAGAGACGCGCCCCAGGTGGCGCCATAATTATTGCCGATGATCACATAACCGTGCGATGCATCCCAAGAAGGAAGCCACATACCGTATGTTGGCATATAGTCGGTATGCTGAATACCGGCAGACGCGCGCAACTTACCGTAGGTTAACGGACTATCGCTGTTGTCCGCGAAAATCCAGCCGAGAGACAGTACCGGTGAGAACGCCCACTTGGATGGATAGGTACGGCTGGAACCATTGCCGGCAAGCACAAGATCGGCGACATAACGGTTATGGAAATCGTAGTGGAACGCTCCCATAACATTCTGACGATAGAATGTGTTTCCACGTCCGTCAGCGCTCACGCCACTGTTGTCGTAAACAAGGCCGGCGGTGAAGTTGTCGTCACCGAAGAACGAATGCCTGTAATTGACTCCTATGCTGGCCTTCGCCCTCCACCATTGGCCGGCGTTCCAGTTACTGAAAGTGAGATCCGTTTCCTTATTACCGAATATATTCAGGGACACATCATCCTTGTCACCGATGGTACCGTTGTAACGTTCGTAGCCATACTGATAAGCCTTGTGGGAATTTTCAGCGTAGATCGCCGAATTGGCATAGCCGGCGCTGACAAACAGACTCAGGCCATCAAGCAGGAAATCAAGCTTCTGCGACAATTTGGCATCCACCCACAACTGACGCTGATGGGTCTTGTAGAACCCGGACTCCTGAATCTTGGCGACAGGGTTGGCGTCACCGTATGCCTCGTTGCCGCCCCAGACTCCAGTCGTGGTCTTGTAAGGGAACGCGCTTGCCGGCAGATTGTAGATGGCGGCCGTGGCATCATCGGCGCCAATGTCGGAAGGACGCTTGGTCTCCTGGAAAATACCGAAGAGGTTCACCGACATCAGAGTCGTGTTGGTGAGGTTGAAATCCAGGTTGGTACGGATATTGGCCTTCGACTGGCGCAACTGCGAATTGTAGTCGGCCTGCTTGGTGTCCCGGAAAGCGCCGCGGGCATCGGTATAATCGATGTTGGTATAGTATTTCACCTTGTCCGTGCCTCCGTACACCGAGACGTACGCGTGGTCTTCGTCAGCGCTGTTCTTGAAAACGAGGTCGCGCCAGTTCACATCAGGATAGAAGAATTGGTCGGAACCGTCTTTGAAGAGGCTTAGTTCCTTCTCGGTGTATGCGAGGGACAGCCCATCGTTGTTACGGGCGTGGTTGAGAGAGTTGGCATACACATAGCCGTCCACCATATCGGCGAACTCAGGGTTGAACTGGAACTTATGGCTGTAGTTCACCTTTACGTGTGTCTTGCCTTCGACGCCACGCTTTGTCCTCACCAGGATTGCGCCATTGATACCCTCGTAACCCAGAAGCGCCGTGGCCGCGGCATCCTTGAGGACGGCGACACTCTCCACCTCCTCCACGCTGAGCCGGTCGATCGGGCGCTCATAGCCATCGACAAGGATGAGAATACCTTTGTCGTTAAGCGTGTGATAGCCACGAATATTAAACGAGGCACCCTTGTTCTCATCGCCCGAGAAGCCGCCCTGCGACAAAGCGGTAAGGCCAGGCAGACGGCCATAGAGAGCCTGGGCAAGGTTGGTGGCCGATGTCTGCCGCAATTCCTCTCCTGTGATTGTGGTCGCGGAGGCGGTGCTCAGGAACTTGCTTGTCTCGACACCGTAACCCAAATCATAGGCATCCGCGTTCTTATCGTTGAGTTTAACCTGCGCGTTCGCCGTGATGGAGACAACAGCGGCCGCAAGCGTCAACATTCTATATATATTCATATCTTAAAAGTCTTATTGATATTTAACATCCGGATCACCAACCAGGGTTCTGGTTCAGGCCGTAGCCCTTGTTGATCTCATCACGTGAAATAGGCGAAAGATACCATTTGTCGCTCCACTTGCTCGTCTGGCTGTCAGTGTCCCACCATACGCGGATATTGTTGGTGCAAGGTACCTTCTCATAGATACAGTCCGGCCAAGGCTCACCGGGTTCAAGACTCGTGTTGCCGTTGTAGTCAGCCGGATCCATCTTCTTGCCCTCCGCATCCTTGCGCCATACACGCAGTTGGTGCACCTGCTTCCTGAATATGTCGGATCTCTTGTAGCGGATGAGATCATACCAGCGGGAGTCCTCATAACCGAACTCACAGGCGCGTTCCTTAAAGAGTTGCTCGATGAAGTTGTCCTTGTTGGTGGTCAGGTTGAGCCGAGGGTTCATCACCTCCACCTTTCCAAGGCCTACACGGGCGCGCACCTTGTTCATCTCGTCGCAGGCTTTCTGCAGGTCGCCTGTCTGCGCGAGAGCCTCGGCGTAGCAAAGGTGAATGTCAGCCATACGCAGATAAGCGAAGTTGGTCGGATAGTATGCCGCATAGCCGTTGTCACGGAGATACTTGAACAGTTTCATACGGGTTGACCACGGGTTGTCGGTGACGGCAGGATTGAAGTTCTGGTCAACATTGCCGCCCTGCCATATCTCCGTGCTCGAAAGTCCCTGGTATTGCTCGACAAGATTGTTGCGGTTCACCACCATCGTCTCGTAGAGACGTGGGTCACGGCCGGCAAAAATGTCCACATTGTCAGGATTGTCGGTATTGAAGATGTTGTCGTAAGGGAAGTTGCGTCCGTCCGCCATACCGAACATCTCCATATATTCAAGGGTGAAGAGAGCCATTCCGAATTCATCCATACCCTCAACATTCCAGTCACCGTTCCAAGCGTTTGTTCCAGGACCGGCGTGGACTTCAATCACCTTCTCGGAGTTGCCACGGAACCAATAGGCCGCGCGGAAAGCGTTGCAATAGTCCTGTTCACTGTTGCCGGCAGGCTGAACGAGGGCGAAATAGTTGCCGTTTGCGCTATTGGCCCGGAAGAAATCCTCGCAAGCGTCCAGCGCTTTCTTCCACAGCTCAGGTTTGTAGCCACCGACCCATACCTGATTGATGTCCTGATTCTCCTCGTTGCGGGTAAACTCAAGATAAGGCTCGTCACTGTTGAACAGAGGTGAAGCCACAAAGTTCCACAGCCTTACACGCAGGCCATAGGCCGAACCTTTGGTCAGACGGCCGGAGTTGGTGGCCTGATCCTGAACATAGAAAGGAAGCCCCGGCTCGTCAATGGCGGACTGGAGAAGGCCATCGATGAACTCCGCGGTCTCGATGACGCTCATACGCTTGCCGTCCACAATATCGGCGGCCTTGAATGAATGGTCAACTTTCGGAAGACCTCCGAAGTTACGGAAAGCGTCAAGGTAGCGCGAGGCCATAATCACATACACCTCACCACGAAGCTGGCTCTTCTCCGACTCGCTCAAATCCGGAACGCGGTCGATGTTCTCAATGAATATCCAACCCTCACGGATGGTACGCCAGATGCCGGCGCGGGCATTGCCGTCACCATTGGCGATGAAAGGGAACTTGACGAAACCACCGTTATCCTGGTCGGTCTCGGTAAGGTCGCCTCCGTAATACTTTCCGAGATTATGCCACCCGCAGTACGACTGGCAAATGTCGGTAAGCGCATCCGGATGGGAATACCATACAGCGCCTGTATAGGTAAATGGGTTGTGCATAGCGCCATACATATGCCAGAGGAAACGCTTGGCATTCTCTCCTTTGACAAAGATGGAGTCCACGGTCACATCGACACCTGGCTGCTTGTCGAGGAAGCCGTTCCCGACACTGATCTGATCAACACAAGAGCTCATCGCACCCATCCCTATCACGGTACCGGCCACACATAAGATGGCGACGGTCTTTATTTTGAGTTTCTCTATAAGATTCATTGTCTTGAATATTAGAAATTAACGTTGATACCGAAGTTATAGACACGGGTCATAGGATAACGCGTGCTTCCATAGCCGGCCTGTGCCTCCGGGTCATTGGCCTTGAAACTTGTGAAAGTAAGGAGGTTATAACCGTTGGCATAAACACGGAGACTGTTGATCGGCAATCCCGGAATATGGAACGAATAACCGATCTCAAGGTTTTTCAGACGGATGTACGACGCATCGACCATCCACGGGGCCGAAAGGGAACCGTTATGTTCTCGTGCCGATTTCTCAAGGGAGATACGTGGCAGGATGGCATCCTTGTTATCCTCTGTCCAGGAATTGTCATAGACCCACTTGTTGAGCATAGACTGGTTACCGGTACCGAAGGCCGGAGTGTAGAAAGAGCTGAGCTGGCGGTTGACGTTGGTCGCGCCTACCCAAGTCATCGAGAAGTCGAGACCTTTCCAGTTGAGTGTCGCGTTCACGCTGCCGGTATATTCAGGGATGTCGCTGTAGCCGATGGCGTGCACATCGTTGGCGTCAACCTTGCCATCGCCGGTGAGATCGACGAATATGCTATCACCTGGCCGCAATGTAATCTGCTGGTCCGGCATATCAACACCGTAAACCTCCTTGTAGCGCTGTTCGGTCTCCCCAGGAACATAGAACTCAAAGAAGTCATAGCCGAAAGGCTGGCCTACAGGATGTCCCTTGTGGTACATATGCTGGAATTCTTTCTTCACTTCCGCCATCTCCACAACCTTGTTGCGCGCGAAAGCGAATGTAGGAGCTATCGAGTATCTAACATTACCTATGTGGTCGTTCCAGCTCAGGGTAATCTCATAGCCGTGATTCTTGACACGGCCGAAATTGACGGAATTCGGTTTGAGGGCGGAGATGCCAGCGATGGTTGTCTCGTTGGAGACAAGTATGTTCTTACGGTCCTCCCAGAAGAAATCAACGCCCAAGCTCAAACGATCCCTGAAGAAGTGTATATCAGCGCCATAATTCTGTTTCGTGGCCGTCTCCCAAGTCACGTCCGGGTTACCATTGGTGGATTCGCGAGCTCCAGGCATAAACGAGCCGTTGTTGGTACCAAAGTTACCTGTACGGTCATTGGTCCACCAGGCTCCACCGTTGTTGGTGTAGAACTGCCACGTGCCGGGCAGATAGAGGAAACGGCCGATTCCCTGGTCATTACCGACCATACCGACGGAAGCACGGAGTTTCAAATAGGAGACAACGTTTTGGATTGGCTCCCAGAATTTTTCAGAAGATATTATCCAGCCGAGGGAAGCGGAAGGAAAGAAGCCGAAACGCTTGCCCTTGGCGAAGTTCTCGGAGCCATTGTAGCCTAAGTTGAAATCCGCCATATACTTGGTCTGGTAATCGTAAGTGACACGGCCTACCAGACCTACATAACCACGAGGAATGGAATTATATATTCCGCCAGGATAGTAGTTCTTGGATTCATTGTAAAGGACAAGCGCGCTGACATTATGCTCTCCGAACCTACGGGCATAGTTGAGACTAGCCTCCGCATACCAGTTTCTTCCTCCCCATTTGGCCTCATCATAGCCAAGAGGCCAGGAGTCTCCCTGCCGGACATAAACAATCTTCGGAGAGCCGTCTTCCTCATATTCACCCTTGGCGATGGTGGCCTTGTAGCTGATGCCATCACCGGTGGTACGCGCTTTCTGCTGTGTGTAGTCAGAGTTGTAGGAACCTTTGATACGGAAATCAAAACCTTTGGTGATGAAATCAAGGTTGAGTTTGTACTGAAGATCCAGATTCACAACACTTTGACGCTGGATAGTGTAACCGTGCTGATAGATAAGGCCAAGACCATCGGAGCCAACGCTTCCGACGAGGTCAGGATCAGAGACAATGCGGCGGCCCTCACTGT
Organism: Bacteroidaceae bacterium; assembly: GCA_963660255.1. Taxonomy (GTDB): domain Bacteria; phylum Bacteroidota; class Bacteroidia; order Bacteroidales; family UBA932; genus Cryptobacteroides. Next base: position 11,086 of record CAVKYA010000035.1, read on the forward strand.
CAAGACCGTAGCCGGACATTGGCGTACCGTTGTTGAGAAGACCCTCGACACCAAAGACTCCTGACTGGCCGTTATATTCACCGTTTCCGATAGAGTTGCGTCTGCCGATGCGCCCACCGATGCCGATGGAAAGCGAACTACGCTTCGACAAATCCACATCAAGGTTGGCGCGGAAGTTATAACGATGATATTTGAAGTTCGCCTCATCGCCTTGATCGAAGGTCTTGAAAAGACCATCCTGATTGAGCACTCCGACAGAAACGAAATAGCGGGCTCTCTCAGTACCACCTGACACATTAATATTATATTGTTGCTGCCAGGCGTGGTTGTTCATCAGGTACTTGAACCAGTTGGTGCTTGGATAGACGGTCGGCATATCCATATCCTTCCAGTGCTGGATGGCCTCCTGCGAGAACTTCCATCCGTCCGGAGCCACACCTTCAACTTCCTGCGCGTGATTGTAAGCCGTCGCATACTCGTAGGAGTTCGCGGGCACAAGGAACCTGGAAATCTGCTGAAGACCTGCCGATGTCGTCAGAGTGACGCTCGGCTTGCCGACCTGGCCACGACGGGTTGTCACGAGAATGACACCGTTGGCTCCACGCACACCGAAGACGGCCGTGGCTGAGGCATCCTTGAGAATAGAAATGTCCTGAACCTCATTCGGGTCTATCTGGCTGAACTCACGCTCGACACCATCGACAAGCACCAGAGGTTCGGCGCTGTTGAACGAACCGACACCACGGATGCGGATGATCGGGTCATCGGCGCCAGGGACACCGGTGTACTGCACTGACTGGAGGCCAGGCAATTTACCCGCAAGGGTGTTGCCAAGAGACGCGGCAGGTGATTTGAGAAGTTCCTTGCCGCCTACGTTGGCGACAGATCCCGTCAACGTGACCTTCCGCTGCTGGCCATAACCGATGACCACCACTTCGTCGAGCAACTCATTGTCCGACTCCATAACAACATTAAGGGAGGCCGATGTCGCCTTTACCTCTTTCGTCTTGAAGCCAAGATATGTAAACACCAAGGTCGAGCCCTCGGGAACCCCAGGCAGAACATAATTGCCGTCAATATCAGTCATCGTGCCGTTCGATTTGTCTTTAATCTGCACGGCGACCCCGATCAGCGGCTCGTTCTGCTTGTCAGTGACACTACCTCGCACCTCAAAATGATTTTGTGCGAAGGACACTCCTGATAGCGACAAAGCCAGCAAAAGGAGATGTAATCTTAGTTTTAGCATTTGTGAAATGTATTAAGATGGAATTTCTTGAATATTAAGGATTTCCGGACTATTTATCAAACGGGTCACCTTTAGGGTCGCGGCTTACGATCCAGCGGAAAGCGTTCAGGAACAACAGCTGCTGGGTGGCATCCTTGTAACTCTCGTCTCCGTGCCCCATATTGATGTAAATCATACGATAGTTCTTGTTGGTCCATACGACAGGAAAATCTCCTCCGTAAACGATGTCCTTCACTCCCATCGGGTAATTCTTGGCGGAAAGCGTCAGCAGAACCTGGACATCCTTATTGTCACGCGGTTCCGAGACCCACTGATAGAACTCTGAAGGCGGAGCCACATAGGTGTCCGGAAGATTCTTGGTGACAGGATGCTTGTGGGTGTCGATCTCAAGAAGAGCCGCCTGCGGAGGCCAGTTGTTGGCCTTGAACTCTCCGCAGCCAAGGAATTTGACATACCAAGGCCAGTGGGTGTTCCGGTCATTGTAGGCGGACGCGTGGAATCCGAGCCAGCCGCCGCCGTTCTCCATATATTTCTCAAAGAGGGCGCGGGACTCCGGATCCGATGGAGAGGCGTTCAGAGCGATGATGACGCTGTATTCCTTCAACCGGTCATAAGTATAGTCCTTGAGGGTGGTCGTGGTGTCAAGGACAAACCCGTCGCCATAGTTCAGTCTATGGAAAAACTCCATAGACTGCCTGTCGAACTGAACGTGCGCCGGTTCGGCATTCGGATCCCAAAGCATCAACGCCTTGAACCGCCTGCTCTTGGCATAGTTGGCGGGACGGACACTCTCCTTTTTGTTCCTGTCTCCCGCATCGTTATCCGCGCCTTTGCTCCAGGCGCAGCAGCACAGCACCATAAGAGTGCAGGCTATAGTATAAACAATGTTCTTCATAATATTACTATAATTGGTTACATATTCATAGCGACCGCCACCGCACCCAGAAGTCCGATGAACTGAGGATTCAGCTTGGTGATGACCACGCCATTGGACACAAAGCGCATAGTGTTATGGTTCAGTTTGTTAAGAACGCTCTCGAATATATATTCGTCCGCCACGATGCTTCCTCCGAGGACAACGGTGTCCGGATCGGTGATCCTGACAAGGTTCATTATGAGGTTGGCAATCCCCTGCGTGGCGTTCTCCACCAGCACACGGCAAAGCTCGTCGCCCTCCTGACAAAGCCGGATGACATCCCGGACATCCACCCTGACTCCTTCATCGGAAGGAATCACAAGGCGGGTCTCGTACATGTCCTTCAAGAGTCTGGCGCAGACGTCAAAGCCGCTTCCCGAAGCGATTGTCTCCACGCAGTCCGTCCTGCCGCAGCAGCATTTGATCCCGACATTGACTCCGACGGTCATATGTCCGGCCTCTCCGGCGTTGAAATGGCTTCCACGGATCTGACGGCCGTTGACGACTGTCCCGACAGCGATGCCTGTACCTACATTAATATATACGAAATTCTTCGAGAACTGCCCGACTCCCCAGACCCGCTCGGCTCTGGTGGCGCTCTTGACATCGTTGTCGATGCGGCAAGGAATGCCGTAGATCTCCGTGATCTCCTTGGCAAGTTCTATGGGATGGGTCCTGTTCGGATCAATCTGAAGCCAGACCCCTTCGTTTGGATCGACACGACCGATCAGGCCGATGCCCATCGAGACGGGCTTGTCGCCGACCCAACCCACGGTGCGGATGTAGTCATCAAGGGATGACTTGATTATTTCAGAAGCGGTCTGCTGGCTGAAATACCCGGAATCATACTTCTTGAAGCGAAGGATGTTTCCGTGCTTGTCAACTTCTCCGATGAGTAGTTTTGTTCCTCCCAAATCGAGGCCGAGATATGTTTCCATTGCGTTTGAGTGTTATTTCACCGCAATATTAGCCAACTATCTCCGGACGGGGGTTTAAGATTTAACAAAAAAGGTTTAAAATCTGCTCGGGCTCACCCCGAACTGCTTTTTGAAGCAGACACTGAAATACTTAGCATCCGAGAAGCCTACCATATCCGAGACCTCGGCGATGCTGTAGCGATGGTCGGCGAGATATTCCTTCGACCTTTCCAGACGGTAGATTCTGATGAAATCGTTAGGTCCCTGACCGGTGAGGGACTTCAGTTTGTTGTAGAACGCGGTGCGGCTCATCGCCAGTTCCCGGCACAGGTCGTTTATCTGGAATTCCGAGTTGGACAGCTCCTTCTGGACCACGGAGATCACCTTGTCCATAAACTCCTGGTCCAGCTTGTTGGAATATTCATTGCGCGCGGAGGCGTTGCTTGAATAGAGAAT
>CAVKYA010000036.1:0-13007 GCA_963660255.1 Bacteroidaceae bacterium
ACACTGACATTTACAACTTTTTTCATCTTAACTATTTAATTAACATTATCTTATTCTTCAATCCTAAATTCATCGCCCGCCATAGGCCTTGCTTTGCAATCAATTTTACAATGCAAAGATATAAATATTTTCAAATACCTTGCAAGACAAAGTACTAAAAATTTTCAAAAATATTCAGAGAATCGCCATTAAAGCTAATACCTGTTGTCTTCTAAGAATTGTTAAGACCAGATTGATTTAATATTTTCGACACAAATCCTATGACCTGTCCGCCAGAATGCTTTCAAACGAAGTCGAATAGTCCTCTCCGTAGTCTTTCTTATACTTTGTTATAAATGTTTGATAGAGACGGCCGGCCTTTTCCTCGTCCCCCAAGGCCATCAGGGCACGGACTGAGTACGCCAACGCCTCGTCATCCAGAGGATCAAGGCCAAACAATATCTCACCGCAGAGAACCGTGTTCTCATATTGTCTGAGAGAAAAACGTCTGGAAAGTTCCACTGTCACGGCGGATTTGACAAGACGTTCGGTCTCTCCCCTCATCTTGTCAAACATAGGATCGGACTCATTCCTAAGAAATTTGCCTCTGGCCACGATAGCCAGCAAGGCATCCATATCCGGAGACCCGGATTCGAGCATACGAAGGAATTCAAGATAGTCACAATTGAACTCCGGCTCCAACTCAAAATTGAACTTTCCATCCTCATAGACCATCCTGATCCCGTCTAGACATCCGAGGAACTTCCTGAGATTGTTGGCGGTCACTCCCCTGAGATTCTTGGCCTTGTCCTCCTCCTTGTCCGGCCATAGAAGTCCGCTGATCTTCTTGGAGGAAGCTCCGCCGTCATCAAGGCTGTTAAGCACGACGAGGAACATCTGGCGGAGTTTTGAGGTGAATCGTGTGGTGATGTCTTTCCCGTCCCGGTCTATGACCGTCAGGTCCCCGAACAGGTAGATTGAATCCGGTTTGTCATCATTTGACTTGATGAAAGCCGGGAGCTTAGCGGAACGTGAGGACTTTCTCGCAACCGAGCCTCTTAAGAATATCTTAACCAAAGCCACTGCCACAATAAGAACAATGGTAAGGATAATCAAGAGAATCCTTTGGCGCATTCTGGAAACGACTGTGGAAACCTTCTGGCTTCCAGGAGGATAGGATATCAAATATGTCGAGACGGAGGAACTCACATCGTCCGCCGATTCCTCGACCAAGGCAATCATCAATCCCAAATCACGGTCATAATACAGATTGGCGTTGGATGTGATTTTGTCGGAGTTGATCGGAATCGGGTCCCCAAGTATTTCATATTCACCTGTTTCCAAAGAGAAACGATAAAGATTCAATTCCGAGAATGTCTCATATTCAGGATAGCAAAGCGTGTAGAAGGAATCCCCGTCCACAACCATCCCGCGGACCGCCACACAATTGTCCCCCTTCCAATCCGCGGTCCAAACCTTGCGGGAACTTTTGTCGCGGGGATTCACCTCGAAAAGGTCGTATGAATATTCCCGCCCTACAATCTGATCTCCGCTCTCATTTCCCATCCCGCCAAAGATCAAGAGGTTACCGCTCGCCTCATTGCACCCCATCGAACTGAAAAAACGTGGGAATATCACATCACCAGCCTCCACGTTCCACCTCAACCAGGAATAATCAGAGAGGTCAAAGTCATAGAATGATCCGTTATAGCGGCGGTTGCCATAACCACCGAATATGGTAAATTTATGCTGCTGTTCATCAAACCACTGTGAATGATGGTGCATCTGCATATCAAGGGATTCATTTGAGACAGCCTCCCAGCGAAGTGAGGCCGGATCCAACTTTGCGACAGTCGGTAGCCTTTTATTCACATCATCATCGTAATAAACCTGGTAGGCATAGATGGTACCATCCTCAGGATAGATGAAAGAATTCGCGCAAGCGTTGATGACGGGACACTGATTAACAGTCCTATAAGTCGAAACTCGTTCGGTCAAAAGGTCAAGAAACGCCAAAGAGTCCCGGTTGAACATATATATTCGGTGACGACCACGGTCAAAACCCGCGCACAGCATCTGTGAGGACCTTCGCGTGGAGACCTTACGGAAATGATAGGAATCGTTAAGGAGCCAGATCGGGTTCACCGCCCTGCCACGGAGGTACCATCTGGAACTTCCGGCGACATCACCTGAGTCCTCGTCCAACGGGAAATAAACCTTTTCAGCATCGAATGAAATGGCAAGATCGCGGATCGCGAAAGACGGCACGTCAATCAGATACTCGCTTTTGCCGAACCATATTCTCGGCCTGATAGTGCCGGGCAGGTCCACTTCACCGGAGGCTTGCCAATTGTCACCTACACGGAGCGTCGCCGAATCTTTGTCCGAATCAAAGACAAGGGAGATGTCAACCCAATCCTTTGAAATGGAGACCTGCGATTTCGGTATGTCAAGCTGGACTATGAATCGTTTGCCTTCCAGAATAAGCTTGAACAGATAGGAATCAGATGTCTCCTCGTAAAAGAAGTTCAGGATCGGAGAATCATCACTCCGGCCCGATTTCATCCTGAAGATGTAACCGTCAGAGGCTCCCGGCAAGGCCTTGAATCCAAAGGAAAGGCCCAAGGTTCTGCGGCAGCTTCCGAACAATCCCGGATTGATCTGGAACGAGGTTCTCTTGTCTATCTGGCAGTCGTGTCCATAGAATCCCAGACCTTGCGAGAAGCTCTGGAGTGACATAAACAGCAGCAAAAGCGATACGGCGAAACGATGCATCTTACGGACGATTTTGCGTAAAAATATCAAAAAATTACGGAATTAACCTAAAATTTTCATTGATTTAATCTTAATTTAACCCTAAACTTAACCTAAGGACGCTTATTTTGCAAAACGTTACAAAGAGAAATTAACGAATATAATACTCTAACAAAAATGAAGACACTAAAAACTCTCGGCGCTATGGCGCTTGCGGCCGTTCTTTTCGGAATAGCTGCCACTTCTTGCGAGAAGAACAAGAATGAAGAACCAGCGGTGGAAACCGGAACCGTCTCCGGTACAGTGACAAGCGACATCGGGTCTCCTATCGCTGACGTTACCGTGGAAATCGCGGACATCAACAAGACGGCTACAACCGACGCTTTCGGCTCTTACAAGATCGACGGAGTGACGATGACCAAGCACTCTGTGACATTCAAGAAGGACGGTTTCGCCGACGCGGCCGTTTCCATCACAGAGAAGTCTTTCGTGGACAAGGTCGCCAAAAACGTGGATGCGATTATGGCGGTTGCGTGCGCGGCGATCAAAGGCACAACTGTTGACGCGAAGAACGGCAACGCCCCTCTCGCGGGAGTGGCGATTTCCCTCAACGGGGCCAGGAACATCGAGACCGGCGCTGACGGAACATTCATATTCGACAACCTGACAATCGATGACTACACACTGACCTTCACAAAAGCCGGATGCGTCACGGTTGAGAAGAAAATCGAGAAGGCATCCTTCACCGGAGACTTCATCATTGACCTCGGCGAGGTTATGATGGGAAGCAAGGAACTTCTCAGAGGTCTCACGCTTGAGCAGATCGCCGCAACAGCCAACACCTTCTATTATAATGAATATAGAGGTGGAAAGAACGGTGATGACTATCCTCACTTCGACTGGTCATCAGACTTCCTCGCCACCATCACAAGCCATCAAGGATGGATCGAGGAACAGAACGAAGGAACTGCTGTCCAGATCAGGAATCGTGAGGATGACGGCGACTGGAACAATCCTGCCGACCTTGACGTGTTCGATTCCTATTTCTATGGAAAGAAATCCATCACGGCGGACAACTGCAAAATGTACCTCAAAGTACGCACTCACGCCGCTGATGACGCTGATCCTACCAACTTCGGTGTGATGGTCATTGACCCTACATCCGCTGATCCTGAGGCGGTGAGAATCGGAGACATCCGGAAATATGGCAACGACGCCTACACAACCGGAAACAGCAGTGACCGTCCGGACTTCGAGTTCGACCTCACTCCATACATCGGAAAGGAAATCTACTTCGCCATCGGTACATATAGGGTACGCACAGGCGACTACTGGAAGCAGCTTGTGATCCGCCGCATCATATTCGCAAAGGAATGTCCTTCTGACTGGGGCTGGTGCCCGGGCGAGGAAGTACAGGGACTCGGAACCAACTGGAAGATGACCAAGGAGATTGTACGCTCAACTATGCCTGTCACCGAGATCGACGAGTTCTCCGGCATATCAAATGTAGGAAAAGAGGACATCGACGGTCCAGAAATGTACCGCGACGCCTACCAGACCTGGAGAGAGCAGAAGCACTTCGCGGCCTATTGGGCTTGTATGCCTATCCACAAGGACAGCGAGCCGTTCGCAGGTGAGGGATTCGTCATCAAGACCAACGGAGGCGGAACACCTGTGACACTTGACGAGCCACAGTCATATTTCTACGCCAAGCTTCCGGTCAACGCAAAGAAGACACTCTTCCTCAAGACCAGGAACTTCAGCACCGAGCATCCTACCTACTTCAAGGTTGCGGCAATCACCGAAGACTGCGCCGTCTCTTTCCTTGAGCCTAAGGTACACACTGTCGGCAACGGCCACGAGGTCAACTTCGCCGAGTCAGCCGGCAACGGTGCCTGGAAGTTCATCAACGAGGGTGGCGGAAAGGACGAGCCTGAACTCTACGCCAACTTTGAATATGATCTTTCAGCCTACAGCGGAAAGAACGTCATCATCGCTCTCGCCGTCTTCAAGGGTGACGACAACGGTGACGAGAACAAGATGGCCATCCACTCTATAGGTCTGAAATAATGAGGAAAACTTTGATGGTTGTGCTGCTGGTCCTTGCGATCGGCGGCACAGCCTGTTCACATAATTCAAAAGATCCTGAGCCAACTCCGGAGCCACCGGTTCAGGAAACGAACCTGGACAAGGCTGAGGAAAACCTCAAGCACTCGCTGACACTGACTCAGGCGGCACTGGAGCATTGCTTCAACGGCAATTCTATGCTGATGATGCGCTACTACTACCCGTTCGCCGGAGTGACATCACTCGAAAAGGCCAGCGTGTGGATGTACACGTCATCCTTAGAAGCGGTCAACGCCCTCCTTTCCGGAATGGAGGAACTGAAAGAGGCCGGAAGGCCAGACCTCTACAACGCCAACAACGAGGAACTCAAGAGCACTCTCGGGAAACTTTTCGAGGGTCTGGACTGGTACAAAGGCACTTACACCCTTACGTCATACACACAAACCAAAGAGTGGTCGGTCTATGGAGTCAACAGGGGCAACAGCCCCGGCACCGCCAAGGTAGAAGGCGTGGAGAATGTCTATGACGATCAGGAATGGCTTGTCAGGGAACTGCTCAACGCCTACCGCCTCACCGGAGAGTCCCGCTACCTCGAAAAGGCCGAGTATCTTGCTGAATATGTCCTTGACGGCTGGGACTGCACGCTGAAAAGCGATGGGACCGAGCACGGAGGAATCACTTGGGGTCCAGGCTATTACACCAAGCATTCGTGCAGCAACGGGCCGTTCGTCAGCCCGCTCGTCTGGCTGAGTGAGATATATTCAGGCAAGAACGCCAAGGTCACGCACCGGTACATCGGAGCGATGAAGCAGCGCCTGACCAAGGAGATGGACAAGAGCGAGTACTACCTGATGTTCGCGAAGAAAGTCTATGCCTTCCAGAAGGACAACCTGTTCAGGAAGGCCGCCGGGGTGTATTACGATATGCTCGGCGCCAAAGGTTCGTCTTTGAGCGAATCCGGGATAGCCTACGAGACCGTCGGAGGTGTGCGCTACAGGGCAAACAACCAGGAAGAGGGGCCGACCGGGACGGCATATTCATACAATTCAGGCACAATGCTTTCCGGAGCGGCAGACCTCTACAGGGTTACTGGAGACAAGGAATATCTTGACGATATGACGAGCCTTTCCAACTCGGCGCTTGTGTATTTCGCCAAGAAATCCGCCACCGTGGAAGACTGCTACGACTACGATGTCACAGGGTTCAACAACTGGTTCAACGGTGTCCTCCTGAGAGGCTGGGTGGATGTCTCGGCACATTATTCCAATGTCACACTGAACATCAACACGTTCCAGAACAATCTGGACTATGGCTACACGAACTACCTTCACGACGGTTTCCTGCCTCCGAGCCTTCTGTACGGCTGGAACACGGACAACACCAAGAACAAAGTAGAGGGGATGTTCGCTTTCGCGTTCGCGGCTGAATACGCCGAGATCGCAAGATGGCTTATCAGCACAAAATAAACACTAACAATAGATTATGGCAAAAAGAACATATCTGGCTCTAATGCTGTTGTTCGTGACCACGTTCTGCCTGGACGCACAGAACAGGATAACGGTCACGGGAACGGTACGCGACGCGCAGGGACAACCTGTCATCGGAGCCAATGTGATGATGAAAGGCTCCACGACTGGAGCGGCCACGGATCTGGACGGAAAATATTCACTGTCAGTTCCGGACAACGCCCAGGTGGAATATTCCTGCATCGGCTACACGACCGTGGTCGAAAAAGTCGGCGGCAGGAAAGAGATCAACATCGTCCTGAAGGATGACAACACCTATCTTGAGAGCGTGGTCATTGTGGGTTACGGAACCCAGAAGAAAGGATCGATCACCGGCTCCATCTCCGGAGTGAGCGGAGAGAATATGCTCCACACCAAGTCCGAGAACCCTCAGAATATGCTTACGGGAAGGGTCGCCGGGGTGCGTGTATGGCAGAAGAGCGCGGAACCGGGAACCTACAGCAACAGCTTCGATATCAGAGGATTGGGGACTCCGCTTGTCGTGATTGACGATGTTCCTCGCTCCATCGAGGATTTCCAGAGGCTCAACCCGAACGACATCGAGAACGTGTCCGTCCTCAAGGATGCGTCGGCGGCGATCTACGGAGTCAGAGGCGGCAACGGAGTCGTGCTCGTGACCACAAAATCTGGCTCAAAGGGCAAGGCGAAAGTCAACTACAATGGTTCCTACACGTTCCAGTTCCCTTCCACGATGCCTAAGCTGGCCGGGGCGGTGGACGCGATGACCCTCTACAACGAGATGACGATGAACAAGGCGGACGGAAGCGGCTCCAGAGTCTATCTGGACGCTGATATGGAGCCTTACATCAACGGCACGAAGAAGGCCGCCGACTGGAACTCGCTCGTGTTCTCCGACTGGTCTCCGCAGACCCAGCACGATGTCAGCATCTCCGGAGGCGGCGACAAGTACCAGTACTATGTGAGTTTGGGTTACCTGTTCCAGGAAGGATTCTTCCGCAGCAGGGACCTCAACTATTCAAAGTACAACCTGCGCTCGAACATCAACGCCGAGATCGTCAACGGTCTGAATATGAACTTCAGTGTCAGTGCCTTGGCGGACGACCGCCGCACACCTGACTCCGACGCTGTCACATTGATCAGGAACCTTTGGAAGCAGGGCGTGCTGTTCCCGGCCTACGTCGATGAGGAGCAGACTATGCTGAACTACGACGGACTCGACCTGGAGCAGAACACCGTCGCGATGATGACATCCGACATCTCCGGCTACAAGAAATACCGCCAGAAGCAGTTCCAGACCTCAGCGTCACTTGAATATGACTTCGGCACCCTCACGGATGTCCTGCAAGGCCTGACCCTCAAAGGTTTGGCCAGCTACGACTACCGTTTCGACGACAACGAGATGTTCCGCAAGTCCTATTCCCTCTACGCTAAGAACAGCCTGACCGGCGAATATGTCTCCAAAGAGTTCGCCGACCATTCCGACAGGCTCACCCGTGAGCATTACTCCAAGCAGCAGGTTCTCGGCCAGATCCTCCTGAACTACAACAGGAAGTTCGCAGACCGTCACTCCGTCGGAGCGACATTCGGAGCCGAGGCTCAGCGCAGAAAAGGAGACAACTACTACATCTACGGTGACCTGGCGTTCAGCACACCATACTTCACAGCCCTGAAGGACAACACTGAATCCACTTTCGTGGGCATCAACACAGGTCTGGACGCATTCCACGACATCGAGTACAGAGCCCTCATCGGAAGGGTCAACTACTCATTCGACGACCGTTATCTCTTTGAAGGACAGTTCCGTTACGACGGTTCCTCAAAGTTCGCCCCGGGACACCAGTGGGGATTCTTTCCTTCATTCTCGGCCGGTTGGAGAGTGTCACAGGAGCCTTGGTTCAAGAATATCTCCTTCCTGTCGTTCATAAACCAGTTCAAGATCAGGGGCAGCTACGGATCGCTCGGAGACGACAGCGGAATCAACTACGAATGGGTGTCCGGCTACACCTACCCGGCGACATCCGGAGACGCAGAGAAAGGATATTACAGCAACTACGCACCTGGCTATCTGATCGACGGTTCATTCATCTACGGTGTTGGCACATACCCGCTGCCTAACAGGAACATCACCTGGCTCAGGTCCAAGACTTTCAACATCGGAGTTGATTTCGAGGCTTGGAACGGTCTTCTGGGCATCACGGTTGACTATTTCGAGAGAAGGAGAAGCGGAATCTTCGCGCAGAACTCCTCGTCACTCCCTACGGTTGTGGGAGCCTCCGCTCCAATCGAGAACATCAACTCGGATATGAATATGGGTCTTGAGCTTGAGCTCAGCCACAGGAACAAGATCGGAGACTTCTCCTATAATGTCAAAGGAATCGTGACCGTCACCCGCCAGAAATACCTCGACGCCCTCAACCAAGGGCCTTACGGCAACTCCTACGAAAGGTGGCGCAACGACAACCTCACCCACCGCTATCAGGGAATCCAGTTCGGCTACGAGAGCGCAGGACGGTTCACCAGCTGGGAGGACATCTGGAACTACGACATCTACAAGGAGGGCAGCACTCTCCCTGGCGACTACAAGTACCTTGATTGGAACGGAGACGGCGAGATCAACGGACTGGATATGCATCCTTACGCGTTCGACCAGACTCCGTGGATGAACTATTCACTGTCCTTCGATGCTCAGTGGAGGAACTGGGATCTAAGCATCCTGTTCCAAGGCTCGGCTATGGGCTCCTATATGTACTCCGAGCCGTTGTACTCGATCTGGGGCAGCAACGGAGGCGGTACCCTCGACCTGTTCCTCGACAGATGGCATCCAGAAGATCCAACAGCGGATCCTTACGACCAGAGCATCAAATGGATAAGCGGTGAGCACGCCTACACCGGCCACACCCCGGACCAGAACTCCGAGTTCAACCGTGTCAGCACGGCATACCTGAGGCTCAAGAGCGTGGAGCTCGGTTGGACGCTTCCGACGAAGGGCAAGGCAAAGAACGCGCTGCGCATTTTCGCCAACGCCTACAACATATTCACTCTCACAGGAATCAAATATGTTGACCCGGAGCATCCGGATTCCGACTACGGCCGTATGTACCCGCTCAACAAGACTGTGACGGTTGGACTTGACCTGAATTTCTAAAGTTTGAAAGAATATGAACAGAATATTCAAATATTTCTCAGTCATCGCATTGCTGGTCCTTTCGGCTTGCGGGGATATGAACATCCCACCGAAGAACACGGTCACGGACGATGACCTGCTGACCTCTTCAAAGGGTATGCAGATCTATCTGGCAAGGCTCTACAGCCAGATGCCGTGGGAAGACTTCAAGTATATGGCACAGTGGGGCTTCGAGTTCAACGGCTGGCTCGGCACCCTCGGAATCGACGGATGCGGAGAGGCGATGAACAGGGATGATGTATTCGAGACATTCAGAAGCGAGAGGACTCCGTTCTGGAAGCAGGCATTCGTCCTTCTGCACGACGCGAACCACCTGATCGAGGCCCTTCCCGAATATGGCGGCAACTTCTCGTCGGTCGAGATGAACTTTTACCTCGGCCAGGCCTATTTCGTAAGGGCATACACGTTCTACCAGATGGCACGACGTTTCGGTGGAATACCGCTCGTGACGCACACGATCGCCTATCCGGCTGAGGCTGACAAGCTTGAAGTCGCACGATCTTCCGAGGAAGAGACCTGGGATCAGATCTGCAAGGATTTCGACACGGCCACCGAGCTGCTTCCCGAGACATCATCATTGCAGGGCTTGCCGAACAAGTATGCGTCCCTGGCCTTCAAGGCCGAGGCAATGCTCTACGCAGGTTCTGTCGCCAAATACAACGACACCGTCACCGGCCGTCTTACCGGAGTAGGATCTAAGACCGGCGTGAGGGTCATCGGATTCGACAGCGACAAGGCCGCCGCAGCCTCGCAGAGATACTTCTCGGAGGCCTACAAAGCTGCCAGAGAGGTGATGAAGAGCGGAAGATATTCCCTCTACAAGAAGAAATGGAGCGCCGATGACAAGGAGGCGCAATACCAGAATATGGTGGATATGTTCAGCGATGTCGGCAGCACGGAGAATATCCTCGTGAAGGAATATTCCTACCCGTCCCTCACCCACGGTCTGGATGCCTACAGCTCTCCTTTCATATTCAGAGATCCGCTTTGTTCTGGTTCCTGCCCTTCGCTTGATTTCGTGGAGTTGTTTGATGGGTTCGACCGCTATGCCGACGGCACCATCCGTGTGACCGACGGCGCGTCCAACACGCAGGGGCATTATCTGATGTACGACACCACGATGGATTTCTTCAAGAACGCCGAGCCGCGTCTGCGGGCTTACGTGATCCTGCCGGGAGACATCTTCCGTAATGTCGAGATCGAAATACGCACCGGAATCTACACCGGTGAGACTCCAGTCTCCCCTCTTTGGTCAGACTATTCCTACAGCAGGGCCACCCAGAACTACTACCAGCTTCTGCCACAGTTCGGCAAGACTCTCTTTATGAGCGCGAACGCCCTTGCCACACAACCGGTTATGGAAGTTGACGGAGTGAAGATGACTCCTGCCGGAGCCAACGGGCCGTTCTACAACACGCAGGACAACGAGGCCAACCTTTCGGGATTCTATCTCAGGAAATACCTCAACCCTGATCCAGCCTACATCCGTGGAGAAGGCAAGTCAGCGCAACCGTTCATCCTGATGCGCTACGCCGACGTGCTTCTGGCTGCGGCCGAATCCGCTGTCGAACTGTCAATAGCCGGAGCTCCCTGCCCTGTAGATGGAGACAATATGCTTTCTGTCGCGACACAGGCCATCAGGGACATCCGTGAAAGGGCCGGGGCCGACGCTCTGACCAGTGATCTGACCGGAGACATCGAAAGCAGGAACATAGTCCGCAGGGAAAGGAGAAAGGAACTCGCCCTTGAGCACAAGACGAAATGGGACATAAGACGCTGGAGGGTACAGCATTACGACGCCAGAGACGATTTCTGGGGAGAGCACAGGGAAGGCTACGCCTCCAGGACCGGTGCCGACGGAGAGTACAGGCTCAGAGGTCTCTATCCGTTCTACAGTTCCAAGGAACACAAGTATTTCTTCGATGCCAACTTCCAGATGGCCAGAGAGATGCGCCTGCTTTACAGCGCCACGGACTACTACTTCGAGATTCCGAGCGGTGAAGTCGCAAAGAGCTCGGTGATCGACCAGCAACCAAACAGATAGGAAAGTATGAAAAGAATAATATACTCAATGATGGCCGCAATGGCTCTCACATCCTGCTCACTGTTCGAGCTGGACAACTACGACGCTCCTTCCGAGACGATCTTCGGAAGCGTCACGGATGTGAACACGGGAGCGCCGGTTCTCACGGACCAAGGTTCGGAAGGAATCAGGGTCCGTCTGATAGAGACCAGCTGGGAAGGCAACGTCACCCCTCAGGATTTCAACTGCAAGGCTGACGGCACATTCCAGAACACCAAACTGTTCGAGGCAGACTACAACGTCCGTGTGGACGGACCGTTCATCCCGATTATGCTTGAGACCGAGGACGGAACCGTCATCTCAAACGGAACCAAGGATGTGCACATCAAGGGCAAGACTGAGGTCAACTTCCAGGTGCAGCCTTTCCTCAACGTGGAGTTCGTCGGCTCGCCGATGGTCAGCGGCGGAAAGATCACCGCAAGGGTAAAGGTCACAAGAGCCACCAGCCGTGAGGACATCCGCAAGGCTATGGAACCGACCGGTTTCTGGAAGGAGAGCATCGCAAACGTCACGGACATCCAGCTGTTTGTCAGCCAGTCATCCAGTGTCGGCTACAGAGCCAGAGACAACCGCTGGTCAAGCGAGCTGACATATTCAGGACAAGAGTTCGAGAAACTTCTGGGGACTGACGTGACCATCAAGTCAAACGGGACCTTGCCTTCCGGCAGGAAGGTATTCGTGCGCGCGGCGGCGAGAATCAACTTTGACACGCCGGTGGGAAGCGGAACAAGACGGTGGAACTATTCCGAACCAGTGGAAATTGATGTACCTTAGCGGAAATATTCAGAAATGATGAAAAAAAGATCTATATTATTGGCTGTGGCGTTGGTCGCCGCTGCGTGCGGATCTCCTGAGAAAATGAGGATGGAGAATCCCGTGGACTATGTGAACCCGTTGATGGGCACGGCCTCCACTTATGAACTTTCAACAGGCAACACATACCCGGCGATCGCCCTGCCGTGGGGAATGAATTTCTGGACCCCTCAGACAGGACGCAACGGAGACGGTTGGACGTACACTTATTCGGCCACAAAGATCCGTGGCCTCAAGCAGACACACCAGCCAAGCCCGTGGATCAACGACTACGGCTCATTCTCGATTATGCCTGTGACCACAGGGCCTGTCTATGACGAGGAAGGCCGTCAGAGCTGGTTCTCGCACAAGGCCGAGACCGTGAAGCCTTACTATTATCAAGTCTATCTCGCAGAGCACGATGTGGTCGCCGAGCTCACTCCTACCGAAAGGGCGGCGGCGTTCAGACTCACCTACCCTGAAAAGGAGATGTCCTACCTCGTGGTGGACGCCTATAACGGCGGCCACGCGGAAGTCCTGAAAGACAGGAATATGATCGTGGGCTATTCGACCGCGAACCACGGCGGCGTGACCGAGAATTTCCGGAACTGGTTCGTGGTGGTCTCAGACACTCCGTTCGAGACACAGACCATTGACGGGC
>CAVKYA010000036.1:13148-14577 GCA_963660255.1 Bacteroidaceae bacterium
GGCGGAACAGATGGAACGAGGTTCTTGGCCGGATCGCCGTCGAGGACGACAACCTTGACAATCTGCGCACATTCTATTCCTGCCTTTACAGATCGGTTCTGTTCCCTCGTGACCTGTCCGAGATCAACGCCGACGGCGAGAGGGTTCATTACAGCCCTTACGACGGAGCGGTCCACAATGGTTATCTGTTCGGCGACACAGGTTTCTGGGACACATTCAGATGCCTTTTCCCGCTGTTGAACCTTGTCTATCCTGACGAGAACGTGAAGATGCAGGAAGGATTGGTGAACACCTGGAAGGAAAGCGGATTCCTGCCGGAGTGGTCAAGCCCAGGACACAGGGGATGTATGGTCGGAAACAACTCTGCGTCCGTGGTCGCTGACGCATGGCTCAAGGGGCTACGCGGCTATGATGCGGAAGAACTCTGGAAAGCCGTTACCCACGGAGCGCATGCCGTTCACCCCGAGGTAAGCTCGACAGGCCGTCTCGGATGGGAATATTACGACAGCCTTGGTTACGTCCCTTGCAACGTCGGCATCAATGAGAACGCCGCCAGAACACTTGAATATTCCTACGACGATTGGTGCATCTACCAGTTCGGAAAGGCTCTGGGCCGCAGCGAGGAAGAACTTGCGTCTTATGCAAAGGCCGCTTTCAACTACAAGAACCTCTACGATCCCGAGTACAAGCTGATGGTCGGAAAGAACGCCGACGGCACGTTCGAAAGGCCGTTCAGTCCTCTTAAATGGGGAGGTAACTTCACGGAAGGCAACAGTCTGCACTACACGTGGTCGGTGTTCCACGACCCTCAGGGTCTGATCGACCTGATGGGCGGAGACGAGGTCTTCGCCGGTATGCTCGACAGCATATTCACAATCCCTCCGATCTTCGACGACAGCTACTACGGCTTCCCTATCCACGAAATCAGGGAGATGCAGGTGATGAATATGGGGAATTACGCCCACGGCAACCAGCCGATCCAGCACATGCTCTACCTCTACGACTGGTGCGGCCAGCCTTGGAAGGCGCAACAGAGGATCCGAGAGGTGATGGACAAGTTCTACAACTCCAACTTCGACGGCTACTGCGGCGACGAGGACAACGGACAGACCTCAGCCTGGTACGTCTTCTCCGCACTCGGATTCTATCCTGTCTGCCCTGGGTCCAATGAATATGCGATCGGGACACCTCTGTTCAAGAAAGTTACGATAAATCTTCCTGACGGAAAAACGATCTGCCTTGACGCTCCTGACAACTCGAAAGACAATTTCTACGTCAAAGGCGTGAGAATCAACGGAAAGGATTGGAGCCGGAACTATTTCCGCCACGAAGACCTTGCCGGTGGAGCGAAAATTACGTATCTTGTGGGGTCCGAGCCTGACACGGTGAGAGGAACCGCGAAGGAGGACAGACCATATTCATACACTAA